>DEPZ01000054.1 GCA_002359025.1 Erysipelotrichaceae bacterium UBA3379
AATGTTCAACAGACCCTAATATGGTCGCTTGATTTATCACCATTTTTTTAGAGTGTACATAGGTTGATGTTCAGCATCATCTATGCGAGGGATAAGTAACCATAATTCTTTTTTAGATGGAAGACAATATAAAA
Organism: Erysipelotrichaceae bacterium UBA3379; assembly: GCA_002359025.1. Taxonomy (GTDB): domain Bacteria; phylum Bacillota_I; class Bacilli_A; order Erysipelotrichales; family Coprobacillaceae; genus UBA3379. The sequence goes on from DEPZ01000054.1 coordinate 135, forward strand.
TTTACAATGAATACTATTACAGATAATAAAGAAAGTAAGAAAGATCAAAATATACGTAAAATAGTTTGGGGTGGAGATGTTAATTTAGGCCGACGTCAACATTATGTTACTGAACAAATAGGTTTAAAAAATGTTATACAAAATAATGTTTTGAAGGAAGCAGATTTAAGCATTGTAAATCTTGAATGTGTCGTATCTGTACTGGGTGAACAAGGGGCTGAAAAAGGAGAGGGCGGGCCCTATTATTATCGAGCGAGACCTGAAATGGTAAAAATACTGACAGAGTCAGGCATCGATGTTGTAACTTGTGCCAACAATCATAGCGTTGATTATGGAGTAGGTGCTTTAATGCAACAAGATAGGTTACTAAAAAAAGTTGGTATTGAATGTGTCGGTGTTGGACAAACTTTAGCAGAAGCTCTTCTTCCTAAATATATCGATTTAGATGGAGTTAAAGTTGCAATTTTTGCCGCTGATACAACAATGAAGTACTTTGCTGCATCTGATGAAACTGGAGGTATCAGTTTTATATCTGTAACAGATGTTTCAACCTGGACTCAAAGATATAGGAAATTATTTATAGAAGCCAAAGCTATTTCTGACATCATTCTTTTTGCAATTCATTGGGGGGCTAATGAAAAAGAAGAACCAACAGAAGATGAGAGGAAATTGGGGCGACTCTTGATAGATCTTGGGGTTGATGCTGTACTGGGGGCTTCAGCCCATAGACTTCAAGGAACCGAAATATATAAGGGAAAACCTATTATTTATGATGCAGGTGATTTACTTCTTGATTCTATTGGGAGAGTGAGGGATACAGGGTTATTTGAATTAAGGGTCTCTAAAAAAGGAGTACATTCAGTTATTTTTCATCCTTTAATACAAAAATTTGGACATACGATTACTCCTAGTTTAGAGTCAAAAATTGCTATATCTGAAAGATATGCAGATAAGTGTATAAAGTTAAATAACAAAGCTGTCATTAATACTCAAAATGGTAGCTGTACTTTGTTAGAAGCAGATTTACCATCAGGTAAAAATTTATTGCCATTACAAAAGACCGCGTATAATTTAAGTGTATTAAAACAACCTGAGTTTAATATATTACCAAGAGAATTAGTTGTTAAAGAAGTTCCGACTGATGCTAGGATATCACCCATTTTATTTGGAGGAATAAAATTAGTTGGTGTGCGAGTTCATCCTAGAGTTATTACGCAAAGAACAATGTTGTGGGTTGAGTCATATTGGGAGTGTGTAGATTTAATTGATAGTAACTTATGTATTGACTTTCAAGCAGAACCAATATGCAAGTCTAAAATGACTCCTTGGGGAAGAGGTATGCATCATGAGCTATGCGACTGGCAAGTGCCAATGACACGATGTCAAGTTGGAAAAATTTATCGTGATTATTATGGCTTGCGACCTTCTTATATGGGGAATTGGGATAATGTGCCGTTAAAACTAAAGGTGCGAGTAATATCAACAGAAAACAATAATTATAAAAATGTTAGTTTTGTTGATCTTCCTATAGAAATTAAATTAGATCATCCGAATAAAGCACTGTTTAATATTAAAAGAATTCAGAAAGAAAATAGTTTTGAGGCAGCTAAAATGAATATAGTTAATGAACATACAGTACAGGCCGAACCTAAAAATCAATATTTTGTTTTTTTTAACAATAATCTTAGTGAAAATTATTCAGGGATTGAAAGTGCGGCACTCAAAAGAAGCAAATTGTTTATTGAAAAATTGAGAATTACGCCCGTGTTTTTAACTATGGCCTATAACTTAGGTATAGACGCAACAATTGAAGATCTAAAAAATCTAAATAAGATACCGGAATCTTTTCAGCACATAAATCTTTATCGATTTTATCAAGTTAAAAGTTCTACTAAGTCATCAATAGATGTGCAGCATGTTGTAAATAACCCTATTAAGCAAAAGATTGAAGTAGTTAGGGATGGGAAAAAATATATCACAAAATTTTATGACTTAAAGACAGGATTTATTTCATACATACATTATCATGATGATAATGGTGAGCGTTATAGATTAGATAATTTTGATCCAGATGGATTTTTGTCAAGAGTTTGTGTTTTTAAACCTGATACTAAAGAAAGAATATCAGAATTTTTTTACCGTGCTGATGGCACGTTGTGTTTTCAGAAGTTCTTTATACAAAAAGAAGGAAAAAATGTAGTAAATAAAATTATCATTCATGATGAAGCGGGCATTCCAATAGAATTTTATGATAGACATGAAGACTTTATTAAATACCTACTAGAGTATTACTTTAATACATTTGATAAAGATGATCAGGTTAATGTTATTGTAGATAGAAATGTACGTTTAATTGATAGGATAAGAAATACCGTTGTCCCAAATTTAAAAATGATTCCAGTATCACATACGTCACATTTAAAAGATCCATCAGATATGCAAAGTAATTTTAGGAGTTACTATTTTAGAGATATAAAAAATCTTGATGGTTTGATTATTCTCACCGAGCAGCAAAGAAAAGATATTATAGCAAGATGTGGGGAATTTAATAACGTATATTGTATTCCTCATGTAGTGGATGCTTTTCCAAAACAGGTAGAGTTTAATAGTCGGATAGCAAATAAAGTAATAGCAGTCGGACGTTATCGACCAGAAAAAAATCACACATTAATGATTAACATTTTTGCAAAAGTAGTTGAACAGATACCAACAGCAACGCTAGATTTATATGGTTATGGCCCTTTAGAAGGTAAACTGAAACAGCTTATTCGGAAGCTTGGTATGGAGAAAAATATTACTGTTAATCCTTTCACAAAAGATATTTATGATAAATTCTCAAAGGCAAGGATATCCCTATTAACAAGCCAATATGAAGCATTTTCGCTTGTTATTTTGGAAAGCCTAGCTTGTGGCTGTCCTGTGATATCTAATGATATCCAATACGGGCCATCAGGAATGATAGAAAATGGTGAAAATGGTTATTTGATAGAGAAAGATAATGAATCTATTTTTGTAAGTAAAATTATCAAAGTATTAAAGGATGAGCGTCTAAATGCGGAGCTTTCCAATAATGCTTATAAAAGTTCGCAACGTTTTAGTGAGGATAACGTTGCCCCTATATGGAAACATTTTATTGAAAAAATAACTAAATAAATTGATCTTGCTTTAGCTTTTACTTTTCCTGGGATTTTTAAAAATATAGATGTTGTTTCACTTAGCGATTTAAACTTATTTGTAACGTAAACTTACCCTAAAAAGACACAAGCCAAAACTAGAGATTTCTGTCATCATTATTTAGATGGAGG
>DEPZ01000022.1 GCA_002359025.1 Erysipelotrichaceae bacterium UBA3379
AGGAATGTATACGGGAGATAAATATGAAGAAAAGACAGTTGGGTAAAACAAATATGTATGTAAATCCAGTAGGGCTAGGATGCATGGGATTTTCTCATGCATATGGTCCTGCAATGGATAGAGATGAAGCAATAAAAACAATTCGAGAAGCATTTGATCTAGGATATGACTTTTATGATACAGCACAATGTTATACAGGAGAAAATGAAGATGGAACTTTGTCATCTAATGAAGAAGATGTAGGAGAAGCTTTAAAAGATGTAAGAGATCAAGTGGTTATTGCGACAAAGTTTGGTGTTACACATAAAGGAGATCATCTAGAATTTGATTCATCACCAGAAACAATCAGAAAATCATTAGAAGAATCTTTACAAAAGCTTCAAACTGATTACATTGATTTATATTATCAACACCGAATTGATCCTAAAGTAGAACCTGAAGTTGTTGCTGGTGTGATGAAAGAACTTATAGCAGAAGGTAAGATTAAAGCATGGGGTATTTCAGAAACAGATGAAGAATATTTAAGAAGAGCGCATGCTGTGTGTCCAGTAACTGCTATTCAAAATAGATATTCAATGATGGCAAGATGGCATGAAAATTTATTTGATGTATGTGAAGAATTAGGAATCACATATGTTGCTTTTTCACCTATAGCAAATGGATTGTTATCTGGTGCTTTCACTAATCATTCATCTTTTGATAAAGGTGATTTTAGAAATACAATGCCTCAATACCAAGAAGAAGGTTATAAAAAAGCTAAGAAATTATTGGATTATCTTGATGTTTTAGCCAAAAAGAAACATTGTACAATGGCTCAATTAAGTATGGCTTGGATGATTTGTAAAAAAGATTTTATTATACCTATCCCAGGAAGTAGAAAACTATCTCGTATTGAAGAAAACTTTCATGCAAGTGATTTCCAATTGTCAAAAGAAGAAATCAAAGACATTGATGCTTTATTAGATACAATGGATTTTGATGTGTTTGGTGGTCATTAAGATTTATACGTCTTATAAACACTGTATGTAAATTAAAAAAATGAAAGAAAGGAGAAACGGTGACTTTTAAAAAGGCAAATCAACTTATTATCTTTTATTAGATGATTTATTTGTCTTATAAAAGTGACATCACGAAAAGAAGAGTATGCTATTTTATTTTACAGCAACTGGAAATAGTTTATATGTTGCTAGAAAGATAGAAAATCATCTTTTGAGTATTCCCCAAGAATTAAAAAAAGAAAAATTAGATTATCATAGTGAAACAATTGGAATTGTCTCTCCTATATTTGCCGGAGAACTCCCTCAAACTGTGAGAAAGTTTATTGAAAAAGCTCGTTTTCATACGCCTTACTTTTATATGGTGTTGACATATGGAAGTGATGATACTGTTGCAGCAAAATGGAGTTTTGATTTTTGTAAACAAAATGGTATTCATGTTGATTATATTCAAACTATACAAATGGTAGACAATTATCTTCCTTCTTTTGATATGTCAAAACAAGTTGCTATGGATAAGCATGTTGAAGAACAAATCCAACAAGTCATTAATCAATTGAATAAAAAAGTATCCTATATTCCTGAACCAACTCCAGAAGGACAAGAATTGTATCAAGCCGTTTCTTTAAGATTTGCAAAGCATCCAGAACTGAATAATGGTGAATCTATTATTATGAGTGATAGATGTGTTGGCTGTCTTATTTGTAAGCAAGTGTGTCCAACTGGAAATATTATCATAAAGGATGGAAAGGCAATCAGATTAAATAAGGAATGTGATTTTTGTTTGGCATGTGTTCAAAACTGCCCATTTCATGCAATTGATTTAAAAGTTGATAAAAATCCAAAAGAAAGATATAGACATCCTGGTGTTTCACTAAAAGATATTGTAGAATCAAATCATCAATAATAGGAGGAAGAGTATATGAAAGTATTAATGATTAATGGAAGTCCTCATCTCAATGGGAATACTTCTATAGCTTTAAAAGAAATGGTCAAAATTTTTGAACAAGAAAATATTGAAACTGAAATTGTTCATATAGGTCATAAAAATATTAGAGGATGTATTGCATGTATGAACTGTAAAAATGGATTGGGTAAATGTGTATTTAATGATGAAGTGAATGAAATAGCTAAAAAGTTTGAAGAATGTGATGGCTTAGTTGTTGGAACACCGGTTTATTATGCTTCAGCAAATGCAACATTAATTGCATTTTTAACAAGACTTTTCTATAGTACATCTTTTGATAAGACAATGAAGGTTGGAGCAAGTGTTATTGTAGCAAGAAGAGGTGGTATTTCTTCAACATATGATGAAATCAATAAATTCTTTGCGATTTCTGGTATGCCTATTGCTTCATCACAATATTGGAATTCTATTCATGGAAGAGAACCAGGTGAAGCATTGCAAGATGAAGAAGGTTTACAAACAATGCGTGTTCTTGCAAGAAATATGTCATTTTTGATAAAGGCTATTCATGATGCTAAAGAAAAATACGGATTACCTGAAAAAGAACAATTTATCAGAACAAATTTTATTCGATAAAAATTCTAAAAAGAAGATCTTAGCTATCTTCTTTTTTATATCCTAGAAGATGTTATGATATGTGTTTATAAAATAAACTATGCAGATATTGCATATTCTTTTTATCATCTAAAAATAAGAAAAGAGGTTTTCATCATGAAAAAGAAAATATTATTATTGATTATCTTATCTTTGGGTCTTAGTGGTTGTACAAAAATGACACAAGAATCTTATGAAAGTAGAGATATCAATCATACTGTATCAAGTCTAGAAGTTATACCTGATGAATATAAATTATCAGCAAAACAAGCCGGAGTATTAGAGAAGTTGGATTATTCCACTTATGAATCATTTACATATGAAGAGAAAACGCGAGTTATAGAAAAAAGTGCCTATGTTTATTTACCTTATGGATATCATCAACAAACAAAGTATAATATATTTTATTTAATGCATGGTGGCTGGAGTAATGAAACATCTTTATTAGGTACACCTGAAAATCCCTCTTCATTTAAAAATATACTCGATCATGCTATTATGGATAACAAAATTGATCCACTCATTATTGTATGTCCTACATATAATAATACCAGCTCACAAGATAGTAGTGATTATTCTTTAGCGTTACAATTAACGAATCAATATCATAATGAGCTTGTGAATGATTTGATTCCTGCGGTTGAAAATCAATATAGTACTTATGCAAATGATACATCTTTTAGTGGGCTACAGGCTTCTAGAGACCATAGAGCATTTGGTGGGTTTTCTATGGGGTCTGTTGCCACATGGCATACATTTGAGTATTGTTTGGATTATTTTAGATATTTCATACCAATGAGTGGAAGTTTTACTTCTGATGGAAGTTATTTTGATTCAGTAGTAAAGAAGTCTGGATACGATTGGAATGATTTCTTTATTTATTCATTTTCAGGAACTGATGATTTTGCTTATGGTTCTTTAAAATCATAGATAGAGTCAATGAAGAATTTGGAAGATGGAAGTTTTCGATATGTTGATAATGAAAGAGAAGGTAATTTGTATTTTCAAGTTAAACAAGGAGGAGTGTATGATTCTGAAAATGCCAACCAGTATACTTATAATGCTCTAGCATGGCTTTTTAAAGATGGTGTAAATGACTAAAATATCATAATTATTTTGTATCTTTTATGCTGTATCAATAACTGATAAATAGTTGTAGGCAAAATGGGTTGAAAAGTGAATAGGATTATGCTATGATGTGAAAAAAGTTTGAAATGAAATAAATATGCATGACAAGGCAATTTATTTCATTTTTCTTTTAGAGAAAGGGTGAAAAAATGTATCCTGTAATTAATACTGAATTAACTGGTCGAAAGATCAAAGAATTGATGGATTTATATCATCTTGTTCCTAGAGATATTCAAGATTATTTATCTTTATCATGTGTGCAAACTGTTTATCGTTGGTTGGATGGGAAAAATATACCGAGTATTGATCATTTGTATGCGTTAAGTGAACTTTTTCATGTGAGTATAGATGAAATAGTACAAGGAAATAAAAATGAGTATAGACATATCATTAAAGAATATAGCACACATTATTGTTTTTATCATTGAATTTGTAATTCAATGATTTTTTTTCTAGATATGTTAAGCTATAGGTGTCCAACAAGAAAAGGAAGAAATTTATCTATAAGAATGATTGATTTCAATTATTCTTAATAGTTGTATTGGAATTTACGGTGCTGATTGGTATGAAATCAATGATTTGTAAGTTTTTAGTAGCTAAGGCATTTATGGATTTGTATGTACATCATTTCTTTGAAGTGATAAAATAAGTTAAGTATAAGGGAGGATATTTTATGGATTATAATGATGTACTAAAAAATGCAAGGACATGTATTGGAGATTATTGTAAAGCATGCATAGAATGTAATGGGAAAGTATGCAAGAATCAAATGCCTGGTCCTGGTGCCAAAGGAATTGGTGATGTTGCTATTAGAAATTATGATAAATGGAAAGAAATCAGAGTTAATATGGATACTTTGACTGAACATAAAGATGTTGATATGAGTGTCAATCTTTTTGGAAAAACTTTTCAATATCCTTTTTTTGCTGGACCAATAGGAGCAGTAAAACTACATTATGGGGATAAATATGATGATGTTTCTTATAATAAGATTTTGGTTTCTGCATGTGCAAAATATGGTATTGCTGCATTTACTGGTGATGGTGTTGATGCACGTGTTATGGAAGGTGCTTGTCAAGCTATCAAAGAAACTGATGGTATTGGCATTCCAACAGTCAAGCCATGGAATTTGGAAACAGTTCAAGATAAATTGAAGTTGGTACACGATTCAAACGCTTTTGCAGTAGCAATGGATATTGATGCTGCAGGGTTACCGTTTTTAAAGAATATGAATCCTCCGGCAGGAAGTAAATCTGTAGAGGAGTTAAAGGAAATTGTTGAAAGTACACATCTTCCATTTATTGTAAAGGGTGTTATGACTGTTCAAGGTGCTTTAAAAGCCAAACAAGCAGGTGCAAGTGCTATTATTGTTTCTAATCATGGTGGTAGAGTATTAGATCAATGTCCATCTACTGCTGAAGTATTAGCTGAAATTGTTGATGCGGTTAACGGTAGCATGACTGTTTTGGTAGATGGTGGTATAAGAAGCGGGTTGGATATTTTCAAAGCTCTTGCATTAGGTGCAGATGGTGTTGTTATTGCACGTCCATTTGTTGTATCGGTTTATGGTGGTGAAGAAGTTGGAGTAGAAGTTTATATTCAAAAATTGGCAACTGAGTTGAAGGAAACAATGGAAATGTGTGGTGCTTATTCAATTCAAGATATTACAAGAGATATGATTCGTTGTTAATATAAAAGCATAATACTTCGAAATATGTTGAGAATAATGATTTAAGGAGCTATAAAATGAAAAATTATAAAAGTGTAAAAGAAGTATTAAATGAGTCTTATATAGAATTAACACAACATGTTGTTCATGATTTAAAACATACAAATGAACAATATCAAAAACTAGCAAAGCGTAAAAAGGAACTTGTTGAGAGGTATCCTAAAATTATTGAGATAGAATATACTCATCATGATATTTATTTGAATAAAGAAGAAGTGGAGGCTATGTTCGAATATCAATCACTTCAAGAGTCACAGCGAATCATGGAGGAAGAAGAGATGTATTATAAAGGTATGAAAGATTGTTTTGAATATATGGTTAATATTTTAAAGTTAGATATACATAAAGATAACTTTCATTAGATAAATGATTTAAGCAAGAAACATCTATCAAGATTGTAGCAAATATATCCTACGATTGACTTATTATGAAATATTTATAACTTATAGTGAATGAAGAACTACAGAAGTAGTTCTTTTTTGGTTATAGTATAAAAGTATAATATAAAAGTATTGCTATTGTTTAAAAGATGTAGTAAAGTGTCTATATACTGATAAAAATATTGATTATATGAATACTTTTAATGAATTGCTGTTAGAAATATTATATAAATCTAAAAAAGATAAGGAATGAAAAAAATCAGTAAATATAACCAAAGAGGTGATGAGAAAGAAATAAAAAATAAATGAAACGGGGATATATATTGAGGGATTAAATATATAAATCATGAGGTAGGTGGTGTAAGATGTTAAGTATAACACGCGATGATAGAGTTAAAAATATTCTGAATCATATCAATGCGGGTGTATTATATTGTCAAAATGATGAGCATTCAACAATTCTTTATGCAAATGATTATTTTTATACAATGATAGGTTATACAGTAGAGGAAGTAGAAACGTTGTTTCAAAATAGATTTGCAGATATGGTTATTGATGATGTATCACTTATACTTGTTGAAATTGCTAAAAGAATTGCTAATGAAGAAGATTTAGATTTTGAATTTCGTATGAGAAGAAAAGATGGCTCTATTATATGGATACATGATACAGCAAAGTATGATCAGGTCAATGATTGTTGGTATGTAACAATCATGGATATTTCAGAAATGAAATCTATTGAATATGAAAGAGAAAGACTAGAATTCTTTTTAAATCAAATGCCTAATAAAATAGTGATATCTGATATTGATGGGAAGATTATTTATAAAAATAAAAAAGCCAGTGATTGTGTCTATTATGATCAAGATGCTACGCATCTCGAGCACCTCTTAGGAAATCGTATTCTTGGAAGAGAATATAATTATTTATTAAGAGAATCTTTAAAAGGAAGAAGGGTGAAATATGAAACACGATTCAAAAAAGATGGTGTTTTTATAGGACATGATAAGAATCATTTGGTTCCAATCAATGATAGAAATAAGAATGTTTTTAATTTTATGCAGGTCAGTGAAGATTTGCTCGCTAATAGTGATGTACTTACACATTTTCCAACACGTTTTATGTTTGAAGATTATTTTCGCTATTATACAAAAGTAAACGGTAAAAGTCCTGTATATATTTGTATTGTTGATATTGATAATTTTAAAGCTATTAATGATACATATGGACATGTGACTGGAGATAAAGCAATACAGTTGACGGCACAAAGATTAACTCAAATTTTGGGAAGAGAAGATTATATATGTCGTTTTGGTGGAGATGAATTTATTGTGTTGTTTGTTAATCAAACAAAAGAAGAAGTTATGACAAAATGTCATAAGATTATTGATTTAACAAAGGAACAAGTATGTTTAGAAGGGTATAATATAAATTTAACATACAGTATTGGGGTTGCATCTTCACAAGGTGAAAGAGTCTATGAGAAAATACTAAAAAGAGCAGACAAGGCTTTATATGAAGTGAAAGCAAGGGGAAAGAGTCATATTTTATTTTTTAATGAATTATGTTCTATTCGATAATGAACTGAGTATTGTCAATATGATATGAATACTATATAATACTTGTATATTATATAGAAGGAGTATGATATTTTGATTAAGAATTTAGTTGGTGGTATTGCAGTAGGTATAGCAAACGTCATTCCTGGTGTAAGTGGCGGAACGATGATGGTTATTTTGGGGATCTTTAATCGTACTACGGAAGCAATATCTGGGATTTTTAAAAAAGAAAATCCAAATCGTAAAGATGATTTTTTATTTCTATTTCAAGTTTTACTTGGAGCTGCTATTGGTTTAATAGGATTTGCAAAGATTTTAGAATATTTGTTTAATTATTATCCTACACAAACAATGTATTGGTTTATTGGATTGATTGCATTTAGTATTCCTTTGTTTCTAAAAGGTGAAATGCAAGGTGAAAAAATCAAATGGATTCCATTGATTTGTGGTTTGGCTGTTATTTTTGGATTAGAATTATTAAATCCTGGTGAAGGAACAACAGAAATGAATCCGGATTTTCCACCTATAACAATGGCTCTTTGTATCAAGATGATTTTTGTAGGAATTATTGGTGGGGCAACAATGTTAATGCCTGGTGTAAGTGGATCAATGGTTTTATTGATTCTTGGTGAATATTACTTATTTAAGTCTTATCTTGCACATGTGACATCGTTTAGTTTACAAGTTCTTATTCCTTTAGCATTTATAGGATTAGGAGTTCTTATTGGTGTTGTATTGAGTGCTAAGGTTTGTGACTTTTTCTTAAAAAGAACAAAAGCAGCTTTTTTAAGTTTTATATTAGGATTGATTATTGCTTCATCATTGGTGTTGATACCATTTCATGTAGCGTATGATTTTCCATTAATTATGACATCATTGCTTGCTTTGTTGTTTGGTGGAGCTATTGTCATGGGACTTGGAAAGTTACAGTAAGTAAAAGTTGAATAAAATAAATGATTTTATAGTTTATCCTCTTATTAGGCGGTGTATAGCACCGATGATAGGAGGTTTTTTTAGAAAGTTTTCATGTTTTAAATGGAAAATATATAAAACATCTATTTTTGTTGAATTATATTAAAGAAAGATTGCTTGATGTTTTCTTTTTAGTCATTGAGGTGTAGAATATAAAATGGGTGATGAAAATGAATGTAGAAATTATTAACGTTGGTACAGAATTATTATTAGGGGAAATAGTGAATACCAATGCAACTGTTTTGCAAAAGATGTGTAGAGATCTAGGGTTTAATGTTTTTTATCAAACAGTTGTCGGGGATAATCCTGAACGTTTGTATGATTGTTTGAAACTTGCTTTTGACCGTGGTGCGACTTGTGTTATGACAACAGGAGGATTGGGGCCAACAAGTGACGATTTAACAAAAGAATTATCAGCTAAATATTTAGGATTAGAAATGCTATATTTTGAAGATGAGGCAATGAAAGTAGAGAAGAAATGTCAATATTGTACAGGTGTGGATCAAATACCAAAAAATAATTTTAAACAAGCATACTTTCCTAAAGATGCCTTTATTCTAGAAAATGATATGGGTACTGCAAATGGATGTGTCATGAGTAAAGACGATAAAATGATTATTAATTTACCAGGACCACCCAAAGAATTGAGCTATGTGATAGAACATTCACTGCTTCCTTATTTGGAAAAATATAGACAAGATACAATCTTTACTTTTGATTATTTAACAATGTTTATAGGAGAAAGTAAAATTGATGAAGTCTTGAGAGATATGATAGATGCTCAAAACCAAGTTTCTATTGCATTATATGCGGGAGAACAAACAGTACGTATACGTTTAGCAGTTAAAGCAAAATCACAAGAAGAAGCTGATCAGTATATGAAGGATATAAAGATGGAAATAGAGAAAAGACTTGGAAAATATATTCTTAAAGAAAAGAATCTTAAAGATGCAGTAGAAACAATCATGGTCCCTATAAAGATATGTTATAAGAGTGAGTTTAGATTGCATGATGATTTTTTAAAAGCTTTTAGAAGTAATCAGGCGAAATTAGTGATGACTATTGATGTAAGAAAAGAAGAGTTAGGAGAAGTTGTAGAAGTGACATTGAATGACTATAGCTTTGAGATACCTACTTTTGTAGAAGCGCATTACTCTTATGCAAGAGTGGAAGCAAGGATTGTCGGAGAGCTTTATAGATACATATATGAACATCCTTTATTAAGATAATAAATATGGTACTTTTAAAAAGTATTCCTATGTTTGTATGTTGTAAGAGTTTACAAATAACAAAAAATGAAAAATATGCGATAAAAACAACATATTTTTCATTTTTTACTTGTCAAAAATGAATCTTTTTATATAATAGTAGATGTCCTAAGGGACAAGCGTGTATATCATATAATAATATTCCTCGATATACATATATCAGCAAACAAAATAAAGTATTCATATGAGTTTTACTCAAGGGGTCGCTTCTTATTAGAGGCAGCAGTCTAATAAGAACTAGTGAACAGCAGCGCTAGAGATCTCATAAATAAAAGAGCGATAATAGGGGCATCGCTCTTTTATTTTTATTTTTGTTTAATTAAATCAATAAATTTTAATGTCGCATGAGTAAGTGTTTTTCTAGAGTGATAAGCATAACCTATACTACGTTTAGGTAAAGGGTGTGTCAGTTGAATGGGATAGATGAGTTTGTTTTCTAATTCTTCTTGGCAGAATTCTTGAATCACACATGCTTTTCCTAAATTGTTCTTTGCTGCTTCTAATAATAGATCATGGGATCCTAGTTCTATTGTAGGTGATAACATGGCGCCATGTTTTGCAAAATGTTTATTGACAAGATATCTAGAATTGGATGAGTTTTCTAGAAGAATCAAAGATTCTTTAGAAAGTTCTTCAAGGGAATAGATATGAGAATCCTTGTATTTTGATACAAAGATATCTTGGATTTGTAGACATTCTTTGATGGTAATAGATTCATCGTTTAGAGGCATATTGACAAATCCTATTTCTATTTGTCCGTTTTTTAATAATTCTACAATTTCTAAGCTAGTACGGTTGATCATTTTGATTGTAATATGAGGATATTGTTTATGGAAATCTACCAAATAGGGCATGACATAGTTTTCAGAAATTGTATCACCTGCACCAATAATCAGTTCACCAGTTGTGAGTTCAGATTGATTAGAGAGAATGTTTTCTGCGTTGGTAATGAGTGTCAGTGCTTGAGAAATATTTTGATGAAGCAAAGCACCTTCATGAGTCAAAATGACACCTTTTGATTGACGTATAAAAAGTTGAGTATGTAATTCTTTTTCTAATGAACGAATGGCTTGTGAGACTGCAGATTGAGTGATAAAAAGATTTCTTGCCGCGAGAGAGAAGGATAGTGTAGAAGCGGCTTCATTAAAGATTTTATATTGTTCTAGTTTGATATTCATATTAGTTCTCCTTATATCATGTATTATAAATATTAATTTTACTTATGAATGTATTTATAATATAATATGAAAGTAGTTTCGTCAATTCTATTAAAAAGAATTGTCATGAAAAGCTGATTTGTATATAATAAAGTAGTAAGGAAAGGAATGAACGTTATGTCAGGAGTTGTTGTTGTAGGTAGCCAATGGGGAGATGAAGGTAAAGGAAAAATTACTGATTATCTTTCTCAAAAAGCTGATGTTGTTGTACGTTATCAAGGAGGAAATAATGCAGGTCATACGATTGAGTTTAATGGTAAGAAGTTTGCGTTAAGATTAATTCCTTCTGGAATATTTACAACTGGAAATGTTGTTTTAGGAAATGGTATGGTTATTAATCCTAAAGCTTTATTAGAAGAAATGAAGTATTTACAAGAAGCTGGTATTTCTACTGAAGGTATGAAGATTAGTGACCGTGCTCATGTAATTTTACCTTATCACTTAGAAATTGATGCTTTACAAGAAAAATTACGTGGTGATAAGAATATTGGAACAACTAAAAAAGGTATTGGACCAACATATGTTGATAAATATGCTCGTATTGGTATTAGAATGGGTGAATTTATTAATGAAAAATTATTTAAAGAAAGACTTGAGGAAGTTTTACCTTTAAAGAAAAGAGAATATCCAGAATTAGACTTTACTGTTGAAGAAATATTTGAAGAATATAAAGAATATGCTAAAATAATTAAACCAATGGTAACTGATACTGGACTTATGTTAGATGAGTATTTCCAAGCTGGTAAAAAAGTATTGTTTGAAGGTGCTCAAGGAACAATGCTTGATATTGATTATGGAACTTACCCATTTGTCACAAGTTCACATCCAGGTGCTAATGGTGTTTGTGAAGGAGCAGGTATTGGTCCTACAAATATTCAAGAAGCAATCGGTATTGTCAAAGCTTATACAACACGTGTAGGGAGTGGAGCTTTCCCAACAGAAATAGAAGGGGAAACTGCTGATCATATTCGTGAAGTTGGTAGAGAATATGGTACTGTAACAAAACGTCCTAGACGTATTGGATGGTTTGATGCTGTGGTTGTTAATCAATCAAGAAGAATGAGTGGTTTGACTGGTTTATCTATTATGTTATTAGATGTTTTAACTGGTATTGATACATTGAAATTATGTACTGCATATAAATTAGATGGTGAAATTATTCATTCATTACCAGCAACTATTTATGATTTAGAAAGAGTTGAACCTGTTTATGAAGAAATGCCAGGATGGAAAGAAGATATTACTCATGTGACTTCTTTTGAAGAACTTCCAGTTAACTGTCAAAATTATTTGAAGAGAATTAGTGAGTTGGTTCACTGTCCAATTGCTATTTTCTCTGTAGGTCCAGATAGAGAGCAAACAATTATTTTAAAAGAAATTTTATAAAGGAGGTTATATGGTGAAAAGAGAATTAGTTCTTGTTATTGACTTTGGTGGGCAATATAACCAATTGGTTGCACGTCGTGTTCGTGAGTGTAATGTATATTGTGAAATTTACTCATACAAAGTGGCTATGGAAAAGATTAAAGAATTACAACCTAAAGGGATTATCTTAACTGGTGGTCCAAATAGTTGTTATGAAGAAGGAGCGCCTACATGTTCTAGAGAATTATTTGAACAAGGTATTCCAGTGCTTGGATTATGTTATGGAGCTCAATTGATGCAACATGTTTTAGGTGGTAAAGTTGAAAGAGCAAATGTACGAGAATATGGTAAATCTCATTTAACAGTTGATCAATCTTCTCCATTATTTAAAGATGTAGAAAAAGAAAGTATTTGTTGGATGAGCCATTTCGATTATATTTCAAAAACTGCACCTGGATTTAATGTTGTTGCGACAACACCTGATTGTCCAGTTGCAGCTTGTGAAAATCAAGAAGCAGGATTATATGCGATTCAATACCATCCAGAAGTTTTACATACACAATTTGGAACAAAGATGTTATCTAACTTCGTATTAGGTGTATGTGGATGTGCTGGAGATTGGCGTATGGATTCTTTTGTAGAGGAATCTATTAAAGAAATTAAAGCAAGAGTTGGTAATGGTAAAGTTTTATGTGCTTTATCTGGTGGAGTTGATTCATCAGTTGCTGCAGTATTATTATCTAAGGCAATTGGAAATCAATTAACATGTGTATTTGTTGATCATGGTTTACTTCGTAAAAATGAAGGTGATGAAGTTGAAGCAGTATTTGGTCCTGAAGGTCATTATGATTTAAACTTCATTAGAGTCAATGCTCAACAAAGATATTATGAAAAGTTAAAAGGTGTAGAAGAACCTGAAGCAAAAAGGAAAATCATTGGTGAAGAGTTTATTCGTGTATTTGAAGAAGAAGCAAATAAAATCGGTGCTGTTGATTTCTTAGTACAAGGAACTATTTATCCAGATGTGGTAGAAAGTGGTCTTGGTGGAGAATCTGCAGTAATCAAATCTCATCATAATGTTGGTGGATTACCTGATTGTGTAGACTTTAAAGAAATTATTGAACCTTTAAGAGATTTATTTAAAGATGAAGT
>DEPZ01000045.1 GCA_002359025.1 Erysipelotrichaceae bacterium UBA3379
GGTAATATTGGGGCAACGATAATTGCCTTTGTAACACTAGTATTAGCAGTCATTATGTATGCACCATTTGTTATATTATTAAATAAGAGTGAATAAAAAAGTTCATTTATTTGTAATGAGTCTTGGATCAATGATGATTATGTTTTCACAAAATCTAGAAACATTAAATATAAATTATGAACAAATGGTATTTGGATTAGTATTGATAATCTATGGAATCTTTCCATATTTTAAAAGGAGACAATGATGAAAGTCATTATGAATTTAAAAGTCAAACCAGAAGATTTCTATGATATTATTATTAATTCACTTATTTATGATATAGAAAAAAACAGAAAAATCATATCTAAAGATAAACTGAAATCAGGATTTCAATATCAAAAACATTAACAAACAAAATAGGGAAACAAGGACAATCAAAAGTTATGATTACATGCTTTGAATATCCGTATCATTATCAAGCAAGCTTCTACACAACAAGAGGAGAAAATATAATTTCTTATACAATTTATAATCAAAAAGATGGCTGCCAAGTAGAGTATACAGAAACTTATCTTTCTTCACAAAAATTAAAGAAAATTAATCATCAATTCATGAATCTGTTTTATACACGACACAATCACATGAAAGCTAAACAAATGTTAAAAAATATGGAACAGTATATCTTAGAAAATAAAAGTATTCGCTAAAAAAGGTGAATACTTTCTTTTTTTATTGACTATACACTTGCTCTATAGTTTAAAATAAAGGTGAAAAAGGAGGAGAGGATTATGAATTTAATCAAAATGTCAGTACATATGTTATTACAATCGTTTAAAAATCATATGTATTATGTCTGTATGATTTTATTTGTAACGATGATATCATTTCTATTTAGTCATATTACAGAGAATCCATATTTATTGTATGCTACATCTACTGGCAATAATAATGTTCCACTCATAGCAGTGAGCCGTTTTGTAATATTTATCATTATTGCTTTTGCAGTATCACTAGCAATATATGCTTATACTTATTTACTAACAAAAAAATCAAATGAATTAAAAATCTTAAAAGTATCAGGAGGATCATTAAAGAAAATAGGAATATTTCTATTTATACAAAATATGGTCATGATGATCATTGTTACTATTGTAGGAATCATATTAGGTGCAATCATTACACCACTCATTAACTATATTATTTATAATTTTTTAGATATACATGCAAAATATATAGATTATAATATGCATGCTATTATAACAACCATACAAATCAATATAATGATATTAATAGCTACAACTCTATTAGGTATTGGTCATGTTTATAGAAATGAAATTACAAACCTAAGTGAAGCACAATCAGATTGGACAAAAGATAAAAGAATGATTAAATTTCCAACTGCATCACACATATTTCTTTATCTTGCTGGAATTATTATGTTTGTGACTTCTAAAGAAGTCACAGGCGCTGCAATTGCCTTTTCTATTATAGGTTGTTGTGGTGCATCAGGTATCATTAGAATTAAACTATGTGAAAAAATAAAGCAACTAAATCAAGAAAAATATCATGAAGATAAAATAAAAAATATTTCTCGTAATAACCTGATTCATTCATTAAAAAAAGGTAATTTTGTAATACTAGGATTATTATTTTGTTCTACAGTTATGTTATCATGGTCTATTGCTACTATAGAAAATCCTAGTGAATTTATCATTTCATTAATAGCTTATATTATATCTATTTTGCTTTTATTAAGTAGTACATTGTGTCGATATTTGGTTGATTTAGAAAAACGTAACCAAGAGTTTAAATTACTTTATAAAATAGGATATAGCTATCAAGATATTAAAAGTATTATTACAAGAGAAATAACTGATTATTATATCGTTATTGTTGCATTTTCAATTATCTATATTTTATTAATCTTCTTACACCCATTAATATACGGAAGATTAAGTATATTTACAGCAATAGCAATATTTATGTTCTATATTATCTCAATATGTATGACAACAATTATAACTATAA
Organism: Erysipelotrichaceae bacterium UBA3379; assembly: GCA_002359025.1. Classification (GTDB taxonomy): domain Bacteria; phylum Bacillota_I; class Bacilli_A; order Erysipelotrichales; family Coprobacillaceae; genus UBA3379. The sequence continues at coordinate 2,011 of DEPZ01000045.1, forward strand.
AAATCTCTATAAATAGTATAAAACAAGAATTGAAAGGATAATGAATTATGGAAAAAATCATTGAAGTTAAAAACTTAACTAAAATTTATAATGAACTATTGGATAAACCATTCTATGCATTAAATGATATCAATTTTACAATGGATCGAGGGGACTTTGTATGTATTATGGGACCTTCAGGAGCAGGTAAATCTACATTTTTAAACTGTATATCTTTTATAGATACTCCATCTAAAGGAAGTGTAAAAATACAAGGAGTGGATTTAAATCAATTGAATTTAGACAAACAAGGAGAAATGCGATATAAAACGATAGGATTTGTTTTCCAAAAATTTAATCTTCTTAATTATTTAACAATCTTTGATAATATTTCTATACCACTTACTCTATTCAATGAAAAAAAGTCAGTTATTGATCAAAAAGTACATGAAGTATCTAAAAGTATGGGAATAGAAGACCTCTTAGACAAATATCCATTTGAATGCTCTGGAGGACAAATACAAAGGGCTTCTATTTGTAGAGCGATTATCAATAATCCTAAGATTGTCATTGCAGATGAACCAACAGGAAATCTTGATAGCCATAATTCAAATGAAGTGATGAAGATATTAAAAAGACTTAATGAAACAGGAATATCAATATTATTAGTTACACATGATCCAATGGTAGCATCTTATTCCAATAGAGTTATCTATATAAAAGATGGAAAAATAGAACAAGATCTTGTTAGAGGAAAATGCAATCAAAAAGAGTATTTCTCTAAGATTGTAGAAATGAATTCAGGAGAACTTATGAATATGTTAGATATTTAGTCACTTAGCACAAATAAGTGACTTTTTCTTTCGTTTGTACTTGTTTTCTTATCATAAAATACATTACAATATAGTTAATGATAAATAAGGGTAGTGTCAAATAAGTTATGAAAAAATGAATTTTTTCATAACTAGAATTCCATAGTTGATTCTATGTAGTAATTCAATGCTTCATCCAGCAGTATGTTCCATTTG
>DEPZ01000015.1 GCA_002359025.1 Erysipelotrichaceae bacterium UBA3379
CTTTTCTCAGTTCAGCACCATTACAATATTCTATGGAACAAGATGAAATATCTCAATTTAATCAAATCCTTTTAACTTATCCACTAACAAAAAGAGAAATAATTACAATGAAATATTTATCATGTATTTTATTTACTTTAGGAAGTTGGGTGATATCTTTTATCTTATTTTGTATCTATACTTTTATATATCACTCTATGAGTTTACAACATTCCTTATATATATATTTCTTTGGATGTATTTTATCAATTGCTTTGTTAGCTATTTTTAATACCGGATTCTATATACTAGGTACTAAAAAAGGAAATATTATGTATGGTGTAGGTGTTGTTATATTTGTAATCTTTCATTTGTTTGGATGGATTTTAGCGAGTGATATAACTTATTTAGTATCTATAGATATCAATATATTATTAATTATAGGATTGATAATTTCTCTTATCTTATTATTGATAAGCTACCTATTGTCTATAAAGATTTATGCAAAGAGATATTCATAACATGTTATAAAAGAAAAAATATGTTTTTAGGTATTTTGATTGACAAATCAATAAAAACATGAATATAATAGACGAGGATAGTAAATTTTAGGCCCCAGAAATGAGGCGTTTTTTTATGCAAAAAAATTATGATGTTATTATTGTTGGTGCTGGGCCAGCGGGTATTATGACAAGTTATGAGTTGGTATTAAAAGATCCAAGCAAAAAGGTTTTACTTATCGATAAGGGTCAAGATGTTATGAATAGACATTGTCCTATTAAGGATAAAAAAATTAAAAGTTGCCCAATTATTAAAGATAATGAACCTGGATGTTTACCAGCTTGTTCAATTACTGCAGGATTTGGTGGTGCAGGAGCGTATTCAGATGGTAAATTTAATATTACTAGTGAATTCGGTGGTTGGTTAACAGATTATTTAGATAATCGTGAAGTAGAAGAAGTGATTCAATATGTTGATAATCTTTATTTAAAACATGGAGCAACATTAGAAATTACAGATCCTACAACAGATAAAATCAAAGAAATCGAAAAACGTGGATATGCTGTAGGTCTAAAATTATTACGTGCAAAAGTAAGACATTTAGGTACAGAAGAAAACTTAAGAATTATGACTGAAATGTCTACAGAATTAAAAAATCATATCGATATGGCATTTAAAACTGCAGTACAAGATATTCTTGTAGAAGATAATCAAGTCAAAGGAATTGTCTTAGAAAATGGAGAAGAAATCTATGCTGATAATGTTGTATTGGCACCAGGAAGAGATGGTTCTACATGGCTAAGTAAAGTTTTAAAGAAACAAGGATTAGATTTATACAATAATCAAGTTGATATTGGTGTACGTGTAGAAACAAGTAATATTGTTATGGATGAAATTAATAAGAATTTATATGAAGGAAAATTTGTATATAATGCATCAGTAGGAACAAAAGTAAGAACTTTCTGTTCTAATCCAAGTGGACATGTTGTTGTAGAAAATCATTCTGGAACAATGTTAGCAAATGGACATGCATATCATGATCCTAAATTAGGAAGTGAAAATACAAATTTTGCATTACTTGTATCTCATACATTTAGTGAACCATTTAATGAACCAAATGAGTTTGCTCATGAAGTTGCAAGATTAGCAAATATGCTTTCACATGGAAGTATTATTGTACAAAGATATGGAGATATCAAAAGAGGTAGACGTACTACAGAAAAACGATTAAAAGAAGGATATACAAATCCAACATTACCAGAAGCAGTACCAGGTGATTTAGGACTTGTATTACCATACAATACAATGAAATCAATCATTGAGATGATTGAAGCATTAGATCATGTCACTCCAGGTATCGCAAATGAACATACATTACTATATGGTGTTGAAGCTAAATTCTACTCAGCAAGACCTAAAGTTAGAGAAGGATTTGAAAGTGAAATTAATGGATTGTATGTAGGAGGAGATGGAGCTGGTCTTACAAGAGGATTGGCTCAAGCTGGAGCAAATGGTATCCTTATAGCAAGACATATTATTAATAAATCAAGATAGTTCTTAGGAGCTATCTTTTTCTATAAAAAATCTCTAGTTTAACTAGAGACTTCTAAATAATCATTATTATTTATATATAGAATATTTATTTTTTCCCATACGCTTTGCTTCATATAAAGCTAGGTCAGCTTTGCGATACGCGTCTTTAATATGATCAGTAGGGAGAATTTGGGCTATTCCAATAGAAATTGTCATATCAATATGATATGTATTTTTAATCTCTTCATGGTAATCATGCATCAAACGTTCAGCGATACATTTAATGTTTTCTAAATTGATATTAGCATATGCCAGTGCAAATTCATCTCCACCAATACGTCCTGCAATATCATCTTTTCTAATATGATGTTTAATAACTTGTCCTATAGCTTTTAATATATCATCACCAACAATATGTCCATGAGTATCATTTATAGACTTAAAATTATCTAGATCAATTAATAAAAAATAACACGTACTATTATTTTTATGTAATAAAGAAACTTCTTTGAAAAATGCATGACGATTTAATAATGTTGTTAATGTATCGTGATGTGCTAAGTCACTCATTTCATTAGCAAGTTCCATAGCTGCTAAGGCTTTTTGTGATAATGATTTTGGGTAATATTCCCCTTGTTCTTGTTCAAGATTAGGCATAGATTGATGTATATGCACAATTTTCCATACATCATTTATACACTCATATACAATAGAAAAACGTGTGTCCATATCAACGATTTTCTCTTGATCTCTTGCATGTAATCTCCCATATACAATACATGAGTGATCGAATAATAATTGATGATATTCTTCATGAATAATTTCAAAGTTGATATATTGTCCTTCTTGTTTATCTAAAGTCAATTCTTCTATTAACTGTTCTTTACTGAGATAAAATTCATGACTACCTGTGCCTATCACAACAATATTATCATCTATTAAATCTATAAATTGACTGATATCTGTATTGAATATATATGCTCTCCAAAGATTCTTTGTTGTTGTACAAAAATCCATATCATCACTTCCTTTCTAAAACATGTTATAGATTTCATAACATGTTTTTTTAAACTTATCTATGATTAATTTTCTAAAAATGATTATGTATAATAGACATGGTGGTATTAGTCAAAAATCAATGATTCAAAGGCAATAATCACTTCGCCAAAGAATGGGTGAGCCTTTTTATAATCATGTACAAAAGAATCATATTCGCCTATAAGAATAGGCAAAGAGGAATGTTGATAAATACAAGAATTCTTATTTGCGATAAAACTAATAATAGGAATATGTTTCTTATAAGCCGTTTTGACAATATCATCTAATCGAGGGGTTTGACCTGAATATGAAATGACAATGAGAACAGTATCTTCCATAAAATTAGGATCTAACATTTCCATATGTATAACACTCATAGCTTGATATCCTAATAATATCAATCTCTGCGCTATATAATCAGCAATAGGTCCTGAAAAACCAAAGCCAGATACAACTATTCTTTTATTACGTTGTAATAAAGAATGAAATTGTTCTTTATTATCAGAATAATGATTATTGTCGATACATGTATCCTTGGTAGATGTTAAATGATAAATCATATCACTATATCCATCAAATCCAAACTTATTACAAAGTTTGTATATTGTAGATGTACTTGTATAATTATCCTTTGCCATTTGACGTATACCAATAGACTTTAATTCATGAATATGATCTTGCATATATTGGACAATCTGTTTTTCTAGTTCATTGAGTTCATATTTTTCACTAATATGTAGTATATTCATCATCATCACCTCTTGATAACATTATGTCATAGAAATATGAAAGGAGCAATAATTATGGCAAAAACAATGTATGATCCTTGGTCAAAAATTACTACTAGAAATGGCTATGCTGGGGATGAAGTTATTTCTGCATTACAAAAATCAATCCGTAGAGGTTTAGAAGAACAAGCATGTATGTTTGCATACGAACTTTATATTTCTTCACCTCAATTAGAAGAAAAAATGTGGCGTAGATTGTTAACAATCTCTGTAGAAGATATTGGAATGGGAAACCCAATGGCAGCAATTATGGTTAATAATCTATATCAAATGAGTAGAGAGTTTGATTATTCAGATGGAGATAGACCTATGTATTTTATCCACGCTATTAGATACTTATGTCAATCAGAAAAAGACCGTTCAAGTGACTTATTAAAAAATATTTGTATAAAATCTTTTGCTATGGGAAAATTCCCAGAAATACCTGATTATGCATTAGATAAACATACACAAAGAGGACAAGCAATGGGAAGAGATTCATTCCACTTCTTAAATGAAGCAAGTAAAGTCTACCCACAAAAAGAAGTAGACAATAACTATAAAGAAAGATATGCTGAAATTTTAGAAGAATATGATCCAGAAAATGTATGTGATACAGCATTTCAATTTAATGGATGGCAATTTTAATAAGGAGAAAAAACATGGGTAAAACATTAGTGAATAAACTTGATCATTTATTAGCACCACTAGCTAATAAACTAGGGCAACAAAAACATCTACAAGCTATATCAGATGGTATGATGATGTCTCTAGCATTAATTGTTGTAGGTTCTATATTCTTAATTATAGCCAATCCACCAATTAATCTAGACATCGTAGATTTAAATACATCAAATATATTCTTAAAATTTATGATTTCTTGGAAACAATGGGCAACAGAATATTATAATACGATTACTATACCATATACAATGACTATGGGATTAATAGGTTTAGTCACTGCATTTGGTGTAAGCTATAGCTTGGCTAAGACTTATCAAATGAAAGCAGCAATCAATGGAATTATCTCAATGTGTGTATTCTTAATGGTTGTAGCTCCAGTAAAAGACGGTATGTTAACAATGACATATTTGGGAGCAGATGGATTATTTGTTGCGTTAATTATAGGTTTATTATCTGTAGAAATATGTAGATTTGTAGGTAATAAGTTTGTATTCAAGTTTCCTGATAGTGTTCCAACTGCAGTCACAAACTTTGTTAATTCTTTATTACCTTTAGCTGCTAATATTATTGTTATATTTGGTATGAATTTAATATTAATGGCTTCATTTGGAAAATCTATGCCAGAACTTATTATGAGTATATTAACTCCTGCTTTATCTGGAGTAGATAATGTTTGGGGATTTATGGCTATATTTGTATTTTCTAATATTTTATGGTTATTTGGTATTAATGGATCATCTATTATTTTCCCAATTGTTTTTGCTGTAGGATTACAAAATACAGGATTAAATGCTGAACTCGTGAATGCAGGACAAGCTCCAACACATATTATGAATCTTCAAATGTATAGATATGCTGTACTTGGAGGTGGAGGAAATACATTAGGGTTGGTTTTATTAATGTGTTTCTCTAAAGTGGATCATTTAAAAACAATTGGAAGACTAAGTGTTATTCCAGGTATCTGTGGTATTAATGAACCAGTGATCTTTGGTGGACCTATTGTCTTAAATCCAATTCTTGCATTACCATTTGTTATTATGCCATGTATTTCAATTGGTTTAGGAGCGCTTGTGCAATCATTAGGTTGGGTGACATGTGGATATATCGTTGATCCATCATTTACTCCATTCTTTGCTCAAGGGTTCTTATCAGCATTAGACTTTAGAAATATCATCTTTATGTTTGTATTGCTAGCTATGAGTATGGCTGTATACTATCCATTCTTTAAAGTCTATGAAAGAAATTTAACAAGAAATGAAAATGCTTAACTGAACGATTACTCGTTCAGTTTTTGTATATAAAAATGCCTTTAGTAAGGCATCAATTCATGAAAGAAAGAAGTATACTCATCACTATAAATACTATCTTTTCTCCATATAAAAGAAAATTCATTATCAAAATGTTGTTGTAAAGGAATAATAGCTAATTTCTTATCGTGTAATTCATGAGATATCGCAGATTCATATAGAAAAGTAATACCAGTTTCTAAAGATACGAGAGTTTTAATTGCTTCCATTCCACCAACTTCAATAGTTGATTTAAAATCCTTGATCGAACTATTTTCGCAAGCTAGAAAGTGTTCTAATGTATCCCTTGTTCCACTCCCTTTTTCTCTTAAAATAAGCGGTAATGCAAATAAATCTTTAAGCTTGACATCTTGCTTTTCTAAAATAGGATGAGATGAACTGCATATAGGTAATAATCTTTCTTTAGAAAAAGAAATATAGTCATAACGATCTTTTGGAAAATATCCTTCAATAAAAGCAAAATCAATATCTCCTTTATCTAATTTTTTTAATAACTTTGAAGTATCTTGTATACAAAAAGTAAAAGATAAGTCTTTATTTTTCTTTGTATAATCAGCCAAATAAGCAGGTAATATATATTCTCCAATAGTTAATGTTGCACCAAAAACAACTTTCTTTGTATGATGAGACAATTGCTTAATATGATTCATTAATTTCTTTTGATCATTCGTAAATGTAATACATGCAGCTAATATCTCTTTTCCTGCATCTGTTAACATTAATTTCCTTTTATGGTAATAGAATAACTCTGTTCCAAAATAGTCCTCTAAATAACGAATCTGCTGTGAAACAGCAGGTTGTGTAATATGTAAATGATGTGCAGCTTTAGTAAAATTCATAAACTCACAAACAGTAATAAATGTTTCTATTCTAAAATCTAACATATATATGCCTCCATAAATATTTATTATATATACATTATAATATATAATTATCTTTTATCAAATATATTTGTTATAGTATATATACAAATTTATAGTATTTGGAGGAAATTTATGAAAAACATGATTAAAAATACACCTATTCCTATAGCTGGTGTCATTTTAGGATTAACAGCTTTAGGAAATTTAATACAGGACTATTCAAATAATTTAAGACTTCTCTGTGGTCTTGTTGCTGGGTTGTTAACAATACTTTTATCAATAAAATTTATTGCATACCCAAAGCAAATTAAAGAAGAATATAAAAATCCTATCATAGCAAGCGTATCAGCAACAATTTTTATGTCTATTATGCAACTCTGTACATATGTTTATCCATATGTAGGTCATATTGCTTACTATATATGGATGATATCAGTCATATCACATCTTATCCTTATGGTCTGGTATGCAAAAACATTCTTATTTCAATTCTCATTAGACCAAGTCTTTCCAACGCTATTTATTACTTATGTAGGTATTGTTGTTGGTTCAGTAACTTCAGCTGCATTTCATAAAGAACATCTAGGTGAGATACTATTCTGGCTAGGTTTCATCCTGTATATATTTGTATTCTTACTCATTACATATCGTTATATGAAAGTTGATTTACCTGAATCAGCAAAACCATTATTCTGCATTTATACAGCACCAATGAGTTTAAGTTTAACTGGATATTTAACAGTTAGTCAAAATATCTCTTTAGAATTTATATTTGTATTAGAAATATTAGCACAAATCTTATATATTATGGTTTTAACACAGTTACCTAAATTATTAAGATTACGTTTTTATCCTAGCTATGCTGCATTTACATTCCCATTTGTGATTACAGCATTTGGATTAAAGAAATTTTTAGCCCATTTAACATCATTAAATATTGCAATCTCACCAATATTACATGCTCTATTAATAATAGAAACAATTATTGCAACTCTCCTAGTTTTATATACATTGATACATTTTGTCATTTATCTTATTCAACACTATAAACAAGGATATCAATTAAATGTAGAATAACTCACTTAGGTGAGTTTTTTACTTATCGGATATGTTATTGACGAAATATTATATATGCGTGATAATAACTATAACAAAAGGGGTGGAGAATATGGCAAGCTTATATGCAATATCTGATATACATGGAAGATATGATTTATTGAAAGATATCATAGATACACATATTCATTTTGAACAAAATGATAAACTTGTCTTATTAGGAGATTATGTAGATGGTCAGTATGCAAAACAATCTTATCAAACATTAGATTATATCTACCATCTCCAACAAAAATACCCAGATCAAGTTTATGTATTATGTGGGAATCATGATTATTGGTTAAGTTGTTATCTAAATAATTCTGCAAGTGAATTAGAAACGACATTGAGCCCAGAATTTGAAACATTACAAAGCTTTATGGATGAAGATGAATTTAACGAAATCTATAATCATGCAATGAAAACTTCAGACAATCGTTATTCAATATTAGATAGCATGTATATATCATGCAGAAATCTTATTTATAATAGATATACTGATCTTATCCAGTGGTTATCCAAACTTCCTTATTATTTAGAAACAGAAAATCAAATCTATGTACATGCTGGGATAGTTCAAGATGAAAAGTATTGGAAAGAATTGTCAACTATCAATACCTATCTTATGAAATATCCTCCAGAATATGACTCTTTTTATAAAACTGTGATTGCTGGACATATTTCTACATATTCTATGTCACAGAGTTATAGAATCTATCGTTACAAAGATAATATTTATCTTGATTCATCTGTAGAGGAATCAAAGTGTTTAAATCTTCTAAAATATAACTTTCATAATCATAAATATACCGGTATAATAAAAGAAGGTTATCAATGGATAGAATATGAATTGGGGGAATAAAATATGTTTTTTGATACAAGTGACTTAAAAGATCAACACATATATTTAAAATGTGTCAAAACAGTGAAAGCAAATAAAGAAAAGCAATATGTACCTGCATATCATTTTGAAATTTGTTTGTTAGACAATACTGTTATAGGAAAATGTGATTTAAGAGTAGGACATAATGAGAATACATATATTGGTGGCAATATTGGATATGAGATATTTGAAGACTATAGAGGTCATCACTATGCATTAAAGGCTTGCTATTTATTAGAAAAGTTAGCGAAAAAGCATGATATGAATTATCTTATTATTACATGTCTTCCAGATAATATTGCTTCTTATAAAACAATCGAACGATTTGGTGGTAGATTATTGGCTATAAAAGATGTTGATGAAAAATTTGAACTTTATCAAATGGGAACCAAGGTTGTTAGAATATATAGAATAGATTTATAGAGATTACTTATGTAAAGAATAGTCATAAGGCTATTCTTTTAAAATAGACAAAATATAAAATATATATTATAATTGATAAAAATATGAGAGAGGGGGATGAGTTGTGGATATTAATGGAAAAGAGATTTCAATGTTAAAGAAGGAACAAGTAAAATTAGCTATTGAGCAACTCAAACAACAAGGAAAAAGAGTACCTAAACTTGTAGTTGTATTGGTTGGAGATAATCAAGCAAGTCAAACATATGTCAGAAACAAAGACAGAGCATGTGAATATGTAGGCATGTTATCTGAAATTGTTAAATTAGATAAAAATACAACAAGAGAAGCACTTATAGAAGTGATTGAAAATTTAAATAATGATGCAAGTGTAGATGGTATATTGGTTCAATTGCCATTACCAGATCATATACATGAAGAAGAAATTCTTAATTTAATTGATCCAAGCAAAGATGTAGATGGATTTCATCCATATAACATAGCAAAATTGATGTTAGGACAAGATGGATTGGTTCCTTGTACGCCTAAAGGAATGATGGTTTTATTAGATTCTATTGACTATGATTTATCAGGAAAAGAAGTTGTTGTCGTTGGAAGAAGTAATATCGTAGGAAAACCAGTTGCCTTACTTTGCTTACACAAACATGCAACAATTACTGTGGCACATTCACGTACAAAGAATTTAAAAGATATATGTAAACGTGCAGATGTTCTTATTGCTGCAATTGGAAAACCTAAATTCTTTACAGCTGACTATGTAAAAGAAGGTGCTATTGTGTTAGATGTAGGAATCAATAGAGATGAAAATAATAAATTATGTGGAGATGTAGATTACCAAAATGTTAAAGATATTGCTTCATATATTACACCAGTACCTGGTGGTGTAGGACCAATGACTATTGCAATGTTATTAGAAAATACTTTACAAGCATATCATCAAAGAGAGGTATAAAGTATGGAATATAATTTAAATGATATTGTTGAAATGAAAAAACAGCATCCATGTAAAAAATCTAATCAATGGCAAATCATTAGAATGGGTGCTGATATAAAAATTAAATGCTTAGGTTGTGGCGCTATTGTTATGTTTTCTAGAAGAGATTTCGAAAAACGTCTTAAAAAAGTCATTCCACAAACCACAGAAAATCAATAAGGGAAGTTCATCTGAACCTCCCTATTTTTTTACATATGCTATAAATCTTGCTCCTGGACCTGCATGTGTTCCTACAACAGGACCTACACAACCATGAAGGGTATCTCCAAAATGAAATTCTTCACGCAATGCATTTTCAAATGTTTCTAATCCATCATCACTACCTGTATATCCAACAGAAATAGGTTCATTTAAATCAATATCACCAAACCCATGAATCAATTCAATAACCTTTTTTGTAGCTTTATTCATACCTCTAGCTTTATCATATACAGTTAATTCACCATTTTCAAAACCAATAATTGGTTTAAACTTTAAAATCGTACCTGCAGTTGCAGCAGTTCTAGAAATACGACCACCTTTACATAAATACTCTAATGTATCTACAATCGCCACTAATCTTATTCTCTTTTTATAATCTTCTAATTGTTTTACCATCTCATTAATATCTACTTTTTCATTACGTAAACGCACAGCTTTATGAACTAATAGTCTTAAAGCTTGAGCAGTAGTAAAACTATCAATAATATGTATTCTATCATATTCTGCTAATTCTTTAGCAATATGAGCACTTTGATAAGTCCCGCTAATAAAACTCGATAAAGTAAATACAATGACATCTTCATTATTCTTTTTTGCTTCTTGATAGAATTCTTCAAATTCATGAGGAGTAGGTTGTGATGTTGTTGGTAATGTTTCACTGCTTACTAATAGTTGATAAAATTCATCAGGTTGTAAATCAACCCTATCTTTATACTGTTTTCCATTAATAATAACTTTTAATGGCACAATATCAATATTTAATTCCTTGGCTTCTTCCATAGAAATGTCTGATGTAGAATCAACAATAATCTTCATTCTAGTTATCTCCTTTAGACATATCTTCTTTAATTAATCTCAACATTTTTATTAATAAATCAACTTCTTCTTTAGAAAACATATTTTCAATATCACCTAAGAACTTTTGAATATATTTATCATTATCTCTATAAACAGATAAAAACTTAGATGTAACTCTTAAGCGATAGGCTCTTTTATCTATTTGACAAACTTCTTTAATCAAATAACCCTTGTCAATTAATTGATTAATTTTATATGTTGCATTCGGTTGAGAAATACCCATATATTTTGCATATTCTAAGATAGTAGGATTTCCTAACATATATATAATATCTAAACTAAAAGCTTCTTGCATTGTTAATTCTTTAGAATTGGCACACATAGAAGCATAAAACTTCATTTTAAAAATATTATAAACTTCTTGAAATTCTTCGCTAAGCATAAAGCACCTCCTCTTATACTTAAAATATTTTAAGTATAGTATAATATAATATCTTTGAAAGTCAATATTTTAATTAAAATATTTTAACTATATCCAATAGATAATGAATGCAATGATAATTGCAGTCAATACATCACTAATATAGTGTACCCCAGCCAAAACTCTTGATACACTAATCATGATTGCAATAATACATGCAAAAATACCTAATGTAAAATGAACATAAAAACATACAAGCGCAATAATCATTGCACTTACACTATGTCTGCTAGGAAAAGATTCTCCTTGTTTATGTCTTATTAATGGTTCAATATCCATACTTTCATAAGGCCTTTTTCGATTAATAATCTTTCTAAAGAGAGTCACAATCATAAAAGCACATAACGGCTTTAAAATACTATCTTGTAGTAAAGGACTTTTTTGAATATATAGATAAATAATAACACAAGGATATAAACAGAACGTGATATAAGGAAAATAACGATTAATAAACATGACGGTTGAATAAATAAATTTATGACTGCGTACATAATCTGACATTCTACGATAAAATTCTTCCACATTCATCACCCTCTTGCATACATTATAACAAAACATAGATAGATGACAAAGAGAAATCACTTGTATTTTACTACGTTTTTAGATAAAATGATTGAGAAAGTTAGGAGTGAGAATTATGGCATTGACAGCTGGTATTGTAGGATTACCAAATGTAGGAAAATCAACATTATTTAATGCAATTACAAATGCACAAGTAGAAGCAGCAAACTATCCGTTTGCTACAATAGATCCAAATGTAGGAGTGGTAGAAGTCCCAGATCATCGTTTAGATGAATTAACAAAGATTTTTAACCCTAAAAAAACAATTCCAACAACATTTGAATTTACAGATATTGCTGGTCTCGTTAAAGGTGCATCTAAAGGAGAAGGTTTAGGGAATAAATTCCTTGCAAACATTAGAGAAACAGATGCAATCTGTGAAGTTGTTCGTTGTTTTAGAGATAAAGATATTACACATGTTGATGGTGATGTGGATCCTATTCGTGATGTAGAAACAATTAATTTAGAATTAATCTTTGCTGATTTAGAAACAGTAGAAAAAAGAATTGCAAAGATTGATAAAAAAGCGAAATCTGGAGATAAAGAAGCAAAATTAGAAATGGAAGTCTTATCTCCATTAAAAGATATCTTAGAAGCAGGAAAACCTGCGAGAAGTCAAGAATATACAAAAGAAGAATTAGATATCTTAAAACAATATAATTTACTTACAATGAAACCATTAATTTATGTTGCTAATTTAGGTGAGGAAGATTTAGAAAATCCTGATAGTAACCCATATTATGTAACATTAAAAGACTATGCTACAAAAGAAGGTTGTGACGTTGTTCCAATTTGCGCAAAAATAGAAAGCGAATTGGTTGGACTCGATAAAGAAGACAAAGAAATGTTCTTACAAGATTTAGGTATAGAAGAAAGTGGTTTAGATAAGTTAATTAAAGAAGCTTATGCACTATTAGGATTAAATACATACTTTACAGTAGGAGTAGAAGAAGTTCGTGCATGGACATTTAAAAAAGGTATGTTAGCACCTGAAATGGCAGGTATTATTCATACTGATTTCCAAAAAGGATTTATCAAAGCAGAAACATATAGCTATGATGATTTAATGGAATATGGTAGTGAAGCAGCTTTAAAAGAAGCAGGTAAAATTCGTCAAGAAGGGAAACAATATGTAGGACAAGATGGAGATATCATGTTCTTCAAATTTAATGTGTAATGAAAAATATTATTAGAAAAATTATTCTTGTTGTTTGTGTATGTGTATTTTTCTATTCTGCATTTCAGTTAGGTAAGATTTTTTATGACTACTATCAAATAGAAAAGCAAACTGAAGAACTTGTAGAGTCAACTGTTAAAGTTACAGATGATTCAAATGATCCACTAAAAAGAGAAATCGACTTTAAAAACCTTACCAAAACCAATCCTGATGTTATAGGGTGGTTGTATATACCAGATACAAAAATAGATGAACCTATATTAAAAGGAAAAGATAATGATGAATATCTACATACAGATATTTATAAAAAATATAATAAAGCAGGATCTATTTTCATAGATGAAATCAATAACGGTGATTTCAAAGATGATAATACAATTATTTATGGACATAATATGAAAAATGGTTCGCGTTTTCATGATTTAAGATATTTTATTAATAAAGACAATTATTTTGAAGAACATCCAACAGTATATATTTATCTACCTGATGGAAGTATTAATGTCTACGATATTTATGGAGCAAGTGTACTCAATTCATATAGTGATCTTTACAGCAAAGGGAATGAATATAGTGACTATATAAAAAGATCTTTAGCAGAGTCATCTAAAAAAAGAGAAGTTTCTAATGAAGAAGCACCTTTAATTATGTTAAGTACATGTTATGGTGGAGATTCTGAAGATAGATTTGTTTTATTTGCAAGATTAAATAAAAATGTGAAGTCGTAAGAGGTTGTAACAAAGAGATTGATTTTCAATCCATGGAGGTTACAAACCTCTTTTTTGTTAACTCTTTGATTAAAATATATGAAAACGTTAATAATTTCAAATAGAGTTCATATGATTAGAAAGGAAAAGAGGTGTAACATTGCTCACACAATTTCAAGAAAAGGCTCAAAAAGCAATTGTTATTGCAGAAAGTATTGCCTATGATTTAGGACATAGTAGTGTAGGAAGTGAACATCTTCTTTTATCTCTTTTAAAAATGAAAGATAGTACTTTTTCTAAAACAATGAAGAAATATCAAGTTGATGATTCTCTTATCTATAAAGATATGATGAGACTCTTTGGTGAAAAAGATGCACAACCATTCTATATGGAATATAGTGATGTTGTTAAGAAGATATTAGAAGATGCAATAAGTTTAAGTGAAGCCAAAAAAGAAAATAAAGTTTCACTCAATACATTAACTCTTGCTTTACTTATGCAAAAAGAAAGTGTTGCTGTGGAATTACTGAATAAATATCATATTCCTTTTGATGAAGTGAAACAGGAATTAAATGATAAAACATCATTATTACATGAATTAAATCATATTCATGAACTCATCAATTATAATGAAATAGTTCAAAAAGAAAAAAGAATATTAATAGGAAGAGAAAAAGAAATAGAACAACTCTTTTTAACACTATGTAAAAAAGAAAAGAATAATGTCTTATTAATAGGAAAAGCTGGTGTAGGAAAGACGGCATTAGTAGAAAAGCTTGCTGTTATGATTAATGAAAAGCAAGTTCCTGTACCTCTACAAAAGAAAATGATCTTTGAATTAAATCTTTCAAGTATTGTCGCAGGAACAAGATATAGAGGAGAATTTGAAGAAAAATTTAGACGTATCATAGATAAGATTATTCAAGCGAAAGATGCTATTATTTTCATAGATGAAATTCATAATCTTATAGGTGCAGGTGGGGCTGAAGGAGCAATAGATGCATCAAATATCTTAAAACCTTATCTTGCAAGAAGAGATTTAACTATTATTGGAGCAACAACTATTGAAGAATACTATAAATATTTTGAAAAAGATCAAGCTATGAATAGACGTTTTTCAATAATTAAGTTAAAAGAAAACACCAAAGAAGAAACAATCACGATTCTTGAAGGTGTAAAACAACAATATGAAGAATTTCATCATGTGAGTATCTCTCGACAAAATATTGAAGATATTATTGAATTATGTGATCAATATCTTATTCAAAGAGTCTTTCCAGATAAAGCTTTAGATGTATTAGATCTTTCATGCGTTAAAGCCCATTTTTTAAAAAGTAAAACCATAGAAAAAGAGCATATATTATTTGTTTTAGAAGAACTTACAGGTATGAATATGAATCCTGTAAAAGTTTATCAATCTTTATTTGAAAAACTACAACAAAAAATATATGGACAAGAACAAGCATTAAAAACATTAACTCTTTCTTTGCAGTCTCTACTTACTTATCCTCATTCCCATAAACCTCAAGGTATCTATATGCTAGCAGGACCATCAGGGGTAGGAAAAACTGAGACGGTCAAAGAATTATCTCGTATCTTAGATAGACATTTGATTAGAATGAATATGTCTGAATATAGTGATGCTTCGAGTGTATCTAAAATTATTGGAACGGCACCAGGATATATTGGTTATGATGATAGAGTGTCTATCTTACATGAAATGACCCTTCATCCTCATAGTATATTATTGTTGGATGAAATCGAAAAAGCACATCCCCAAGTTTTACATTTATTTTTACAAGTGTTTGATGAAGGTATACTTCAAGATAATCATCAACGATCTATTTTATTTAAAGATGCACTTATTTTTATGACTTCTAATAAAGGGACTAACTATAATGAAGTAGGATTTAAAAAGTCTGACTTTTCTAAAGAAGCATTTGAAGAATGTTTCTCACCAGAATTTTTAAATCGTATTGATGAAATTATTCCATACCAGTCCCTAGATATGCTATCATTGGAAAAAATCTTACATGCCCAGTCTCCTTATCCACTATCTCCTCAAATGATAGAAGATATATTAAAAGATTATGATCCTCATTTAGGTGCACGAACATTATTTAGACAAATGAAGAAATATTTGATACAACAAAGATAGTAGACCTCTTATAGACTGACTATAGGAGGCTTTTTATTTTACAAATATAAACTGTTTACACTTTTAAAATATAAGGATTTTTTGTATACTTTATTGTATAGGTAGGTGATAATGATGAATTATCAGGATGAAAAAATAAAGATTAAACGATATATATTAATCATCATTTTAACTGCTGCTGTTTTTATTAGTTTTGCTATGATTGTATTATGTTTATTAAATAATAGTCATATCCAAGATTCAAAAAAGTATCTTAAAGAGACATCATTGCATTATGTTGAATTATTCGATAAACAATTTAACTATGATATAGAAACATTAAGAGGTATTTCTTTATTTATAGATGAACATCATAGTGAAGAAGATATTCTCGATAAACTTGTTTTGGAAAATCAACAAAATCGTTTTGTCCGATTAGGCTATGTTAATAGTGAGTACCAAGGGTTTATTGTTGATATTAATGGTGATGTTCGTAGAAATGTAGACTTTAGACAAGAAGATTATGTTATAAAAGCATTTGATGGAAAGCCGCAAATATCATCTATTTTAGATGACAAATATTCTCAAGAGAAAGTCATCTATTATAGTGTTCCTATTATTAATGATAATAAAGTAGAGGGTGTTATTGTAGCGACAAATACATTAGATATTTTAAATGATATTATTTATCAACCTTATGTATCAGATTATATGGTAACATTTATTATAGATGAAAAAGGTGTCATTATCCAAGAATCACAAGATAAAGGACGCAAAGGAGAATGTATTTATCAAGATTCTTTTGCGAGTCGTGATATACAAAAAAAGTTAGAGTCTAAGCAGTCTATAATATTTGAGTCAACAATGGATAATACTCGTTATTGGTCTTATATCGTTCCATTGAATATAGATAATGGATATATACTTACTGTTTTAAACCAATCACATCTACAAGATGAAATTAAATCCTCTATGATTCTTGTTGTAGTGATAACATTGTTATTGATGATGAGTTTTACTGGGATTTTACTTTATATGTATCATACTATTCATAAAAATAGAGAGAACATTTATTATCTTGCTTATCATGATACAAAAACAGGGGCTTATAATAGAAATGGTATAGAGTATCAATATAAGCATATTTTAAAGAAAGAGGAATCTTATTGTGCATTAATTATGAATATTTGTCATTTTAAATTTATAAATCATACTTTTGGATTTCATGTAGGAGATCAGTTGTTGAAATATATGAAAGAATGTATAGAAGATATTTTAGATAAAGATGAAATATTCTATCATTCCCAAGCAGATCGCTTTGGTATTATTATGAAACAAGATCATCTAGAACAAAGATTAAGTCAATTGATGCATCGAATGGAAAATTATTTATCAAAGATGAATTATCCTATCTATTGCCATTTTGGTGTATCTATGATAGACATAAATCAAAATACTATCACTTTAGATACATTTTTTGACCAAGCCAGATTAGCCCTACAAACAATCCAACAAGTTCATGGGCATAATATTGCTTACTATAATCAGGATATCTATAATGAGTTTAAACATCGAAATGATGTGGAAATATTAATGGAACAAGCATTAGAAAACAATGAATATAGACTCTTTATACAACCAAAGTTTGATTTATCTACAAAATGTATTTGTGGTGGAGAAGCTCTTGTGCGTTGGAAAAAACCTGATGGAAGCTATATTACACCAAGTGAATTTATTTCTATATTTGAAACAAATGGCTTTGTTTCAAAACTAGATTTATATATGTTTGAAAAACTATGTCAATATCAAAAAGACAGAAAAGAAAGAGGATTAAAGATATATCCAATATCTATTAATCAATCTCGTTTATTATTTTATAAAAAAGATTATATACAGTTATTACAAGAAACGATTTCTAAATATGATGTGAATCCACATATGATTATTATAGAAGTTACAGAAGGATTATTTTTTGATGATTTAGATAAAATATCATGTATTATAAACCAGTTACATGAGATTGGTTTTAAGATTTCTGTAGATGATTTTGGAAGTGGATATTCTTCTTTTGATATTATTAAAGAATTTGATGTTGATGAATTAAAATTAGATAAGCTCTTTATGATGGATTATCATGATCAAAAAAGAGGGCGCATTATGGTAGAGTGTATTCTTTCTATGGCTAAGAAATTAGGCATTAAGACAGTATGTGAAGGTATTGAAAATCAAGAACAAGTGAATATATTAGAAAAATTAGGTTGTGATATCTTGCAAGGTTATTTCTTTGGAAAACCTTTAGATATTGAAAGCTTTGAAAAAATCATTGATAGAGGTGAAAACAATGTATAGTGCAATTATTTTATGTGCTGGTAAAGGGACAAGAACAGGATTAGAGTATAATAAGATGTTATATAAGTTTAAAGATAAAACAATCTATGAAATGACTTTAGATATCTTTTTAAAAGATGAAAGATGTCATCAAATAATTGTTGTTACATCTTTAGAAGAAAAGGACGTCTTCCAAAAACTAACACAGAAACCTCAAGTAGAATTTGTTGTTGGTGGAAAAGAAAGACAAGATAGTGTCTATGCTGGTTTACAAAAAGTTAAATGTGAGTATGTTTTGATACATGATGGTGCAAGACCATATGTTAAAAAGGAAAATATTGATGCATTATTAGAATGCTTAAAAACACATGAAGCATGTTTATTAATGGTCCCATGTAAAGATACAATAAAACGTGTCATGAATGGAAAAATCGTAGAAACACTAAGTAGAAGTGAACTCATGCAAGCACAAACACCTCAAGCATTTAAAAAAGATGTTATATATGAGGCATATCGAAAAGGGATAGAAGAAAGCTTTCAAGCGACTGATGATGCACAAATGGTCGAACATTTTACAGATACAGAAGTTTATGCGGTGATGGGGGATTATGAAAATAAGAAAATCACGACACCAGAAGACTTATAAAAGATGTCTTGTTGTTTTTATTATTATATGTATAGGTATATGTGCTTATCTGTTTTATCCTCATAGTTATCAATCAATGGATAAAAGAGCTGTTTGGTTTTCATATATAGATATTGCTAAGTTTTCTTATGAGTCAAAAGATGATTTTGAACATGATTTTATAGAGGCTATTCAAACAGTGAAAACATATAAAACAAATACAATTATGGTGCAAGTCAGAGCTTTTAGTGATGCATTATATGATTCATCTTTATTTCCATTATCACAAGTCATAACAAATCAAACTTCATTATCATTTGATCCTTTAGAAGTTATGATACAATTAGCTCATGATTATGGTCTTACGATAGAAGCATGGGTGAATCCCTATCGTATTTCATTAAATCAAGAAACATATCTTCAATTCGTTACTTACTCTAAATATAAAAATTGGATTCGTGATACAACCAAAGTCATTCAGTATGATGACTATAAATATATATTGAACCCACAAAGCCAAGAAGTCAGAGATTATATTGTTGAAGGAGTAAAAGAGATTGTAAGTCATTATGATGTAGATGGCATATGTTTTGATGACTATTTCTATGTTGAAGGAACACATGAAAATACCACTCAAAATCAAAGAATTGATAATGTTAATATGTTAATACGTGATGTTTATTATAGTATTAAACAAATAGCCCAGCAAGTGACTTTTGGTATTAGTCCACAAGGAAACTATGAAAATTGTATCCAGCAAGGAGTAGATGTAGACTTATGGTTAAAAGAAGAAGGCTATATCGACTATCTTATGCCACAAATCTATTGGACTGATCATTACGGTGAAAATGGTCAAACAAAAATGTTTACAAATCGCACAAAACAGTTTTCTAAACTCAAAAAACATCAATCCGTTTCATTGTATGCGAGTCTTGCATTATATCAAGCTGGTTTGGATTTAGAGTTTGATCAAGGATGGTCTTTATCGAATAAAAACATAAGTGAACAAATCACTATTTTATCTCGTTATGGATATAAGGGATATGGGATTTTTAGCTATTCATCTCTATTAAATGAAGATGGAAAAAAAGAAATGGATTATCTTATAAAGCATAATCCATTTCTATAAAGAATTTAAAAATTCATTCCATGCATCTTCATGGTCAACAAAATATTTTGGACAGATTTTACCAGTGACATCATAGTGACGTATGATGTCATCTTTTTTTAAATGATATGTATCCATTAGTGATTTGACTAAGGATTGTAAAGATTGATATGTTTTTTCATTGAATTGACCTGTTGCATCTTCATGGCAACATTCAATGGAGATTGTATCACTATTTCTATTATTAGAGGCATAAGCAATTTCATTTAATGGAATACATTGAATGATTTCACCTTCTAATCCAATGATAAAATGGCTAGAAGCTTTTGTGATATGTGTATCTTTTAAGTTTTCAAAATAGTTACGATTATTTTTGGCTGTTGAACCTGGATTGGCAGTATAGTGAATAACAACACCTTTCACTTTATTTAAGCTTTCTCCACTATGAGAATAAGGATTAACTGTAAGGAAGTTATAGCGAATCGATAGATTATCACTATGATATTCTTCTATATCGTTTGTAGGATGATAATTTTGAATATAAAGAATTCCAAGGCTGATAATGACAATAAAGATAAAAAATATACTTACTTTTCTATGTTTCTTTTTATATTTCATGTTGATCACCTAATAAAATTATACAAGAAAATGACATAAAAACAATTAAGAAAATATTAAGATGGAAAAGAAGTAAAAACGTTGATAAAATCATTGTATTTTATATATCGTTATGTTATAATGTTCGAGCATGTAAAGATTATTTACTGCCTGTCTACAGAAGATGTAGACCATTAGACCATAGGAGGAGGTAAAAAAATGAACAAATATGAAATCATGTTTATCGTAAAACCTGATGTTGAAGATGAAGCAAGAAACGCTTTAATCGAAGGATTTAAAAATGTATTAACTCAAAACGGTGAAGGTACTGTTGATAATGTTAATGAATGGGGATTACGTGATTTTGCTTATGAAATCAAAGATTATGCTAAAGGATATTATGTTGTTGTAGATACAACTACTACTCCAGCAAATATTGCTGAATTTGAACGTTTATCACGTATCAATCCAAGTGTATTACGTCATTTAACAATTAGAAGATAAGAAGGTGCGTACTGATGATCAATCGTGTCGTACTAGTTGGAAGAATGACAAGAGATCCTGAATTAAGAAGAACAAATATGGGTTCAGCAGTTGCAAGTTTTACATTAGCAGTAAATAGAAATTATAATTCTGCTGATGGTGTACAAGCTGACTTTCTTCCATGTGTAGTATGGAATAAAAGTGCTGAAAACGTAGAAAAATATTGTTCAAAAGGATCATTGGTTGGTGTAGAAGGTAGACTACGTTCTCGTAGTTATGACAATGCACAAGGTCAAAAAGTGTTTGTCGTTGAAGTTGTATGTGATAGTGTGCAATTCTTGGAAACAAGAGCTGCAAGAGAAAGAGCACAGCAACAACAACCTCAAGTTCCACAAGACAACTTCTATAATACTAATACAAATACAGAAATGAAAACTGTAGATTTAGAAAAAGAATTTAATAATTCTTTAGATTCATTTGATATTATGGAAGATGACATTCAATTTTAAGGAGGAAAATATTTATGGCATTCAAAAGACAAAGAATGGGTAGAAAAAAAGTTTGCTACTTCACTAAAAACAAAATCGAATACATCGATTATAAAGATGTTGAATTATTAAAAAGATTTGTTTCTGCTAACGGGAAAATCATTCCAAGACGTGTAACAGGAACTAGCGCTAAATACCAAAGACAATTAGCTACAGCTATTAAAAGAGCTAGACAAATGGCTTTATTACCATACGTTGGTGAATAATAAGTATTAAAAAACCTTGATAAATTCAAGGTTTTTTTGTTTCTTTAGAAGTTTCTGGTACTAATATGGTACTGTTATGAAATAGAACTTAATTTTATATAAATTGAATAATCTAGCGAGAAGTGATAATACTAACGTTAATCAAATATTCTATATTGAATAACCGTTAAAAGCGTTCCTGGAACGCTTTTGGAACGCTTTTGGAACGCTTTTAAATTCTGGGAGTATTTTATTGATTATATTTTAATAGTATTAATTTGGGACTATTGTTTAATTGCGAAACACCTGTTAGTTCTACATTGTCATTTTCATTTAAGGAACCATTTAGGGGAAAATTTGATTATCCAGATAAGATAATGGCAGACTATATTGATTATATAGAAAATGAATTCTTTATTCATGCTATTAAAACTGGAGAAATTGTTATGCCATTTCATGATGCTATTTATATGCCTGAATTAAAAAATACTTGTGATTTCTGGGCATTAAATACCTATATTAGACAAATGATTAATAGTAGAAAGAATTTAGATTTGATGCATATAATGCAACTCATTTCAAAGCGTTAGATAAACCATTTTTTACAGAAGAGATTTGCCCAGACATTATGCTCCAAATGCTAATGAGATTTAATGATAGACCAATAATGATTACAGAAAATGGTATTGTATGTAAAGATGATTCTAGAAGAGTAACATATATTGCTTCAATGTTACAAGCAATGAAACAAGCTATGGATTTAGGTGCAAATGTTATTGGATATCTTCATTGGTCACTAATGGATAATTGGGAGTGGGGAACATATCATCCAACTTTTGGACTTGCATATGTAGATAAAAAAACATATGAAAGATCACTAAAATTAAGCGGTCAATTCTATGGTGAAGTTGCAAAGAATAATGCTTTGACACAAAAAATTATTCAAAAATATAAATCTAATAGCTATTAAAAATATTTAAACAATCAATGCAAATATAAAAATGATATATGAAAAGAACAGACAAGATTAGTCTTATCTGTTCTTTTTTATATGAGTATATAGCTCTAGTATTATTGATTAAAAATGATAAAGAAATTATTGTATAGTGTTTTAATATTATACAACAAGATGATTATAATACATTTTAACTCTTTAAGAGTCTTTTGTTGTATCAATTAAATAGCTTTTATATTCTATTTTTCCATCTAGGACATCTTGATAAAATTGTTGTTTATGATCAATATAATCTAAACTTTTTTGAATCTCTTCTAGTTGGTTCATTAACTTTTCTTTTTGTAATTCTAGAATATCTTGTCTTTGTGGAATTGTCTTTTTTCCTTGTAAACATAAATCTAAATAAACCTGCATATCTTTAATACTCATTCCACAATTCTTTAGACAAGAAAGACTTTTAATCCAGTTAATGTTGTTTTCATCAAAAATACGACGATTATTTTTATCACGTTTAACATTAGGAATTAAACCTGCATTACAATAAAATTTGAGTGCTTCATATGTCATATTCACTTCTTTACAAGCTTGCATCATTGTATACATAAAAATTTCCTCCAATAAATTAAAAAATCTCTTGACCGGTAGTAACAACCGGTTGTTACAATTGTATTGTAACAAAGAGATAAATAGAAATGGTAGTGTCAAATAAGTTATGAAAAAATGAATTTTTTCATAACTAGAATTCCATAGTTGATTCTATGTAGTAATTCAATGCTTCATCCAGCAGTATGTTCCATTTGCTTGGCATATTATGCGTCTTTTTGAGACAGTCAAGCTGTACAGGTGGCTTGTAGTTCAGGCTTGTATGATTTCTTAGAAAATTGAAATATGTCGTGAACAGACACATGAAGTCATTGGCACCTTC
>DEPZ01000065.1:0-4805 GCA_002359025.1 Erysipelotrichaceae bacterium UBA3379
AAAAATGAAAAAAGTCGCATTTTTAACTTTAGGATGTAAAGTTAATACTTATGAATCAGAAGCGATGTTAAAATTATTTGAACAAGATGGATATGAGGAAGTAGATTTTAAAAGTGAAGCAGATGTTTATGTTGTGAATACTTGTACAGTTACAAATACAGGTGATTCTAAATCTAGACAGATGATTAGAAAGGCTATTAGGACTAATAAAGATGCTACAATTTGTGTTGTAGGTTGTTATAGCCAAGTGGCAAGCCAAGAAGTCGCTGCTATTGATGGGGTAGGAGTTGTTATAGGAACACAACACAGAAATAAAATTGTTGATTATGTTCATGAGTACCAAGAAACAGGGAAACCGGTTATTGATGTAGAAGATGTTATGAAATTAAAGAAGTTCGAAAATCTTGATTTACAACAATTCTCTAAAAATACAAGAGCATTTTTAAAGATTCAAGATGGATGTAATAATTTCTGTACGTACTGTATTATTCCATATGCAAGAGGACGTATGCGTTCTCGTGAGCCTCAAAGTGTCTTAGAACAAGCACAAGCTTTGGTGGATCATGGGTTTGTTGAAATTGTGTTAACAGGTATCCATACAGCTGGATATGGACAAGATTTTGAGAATTATTCTTTCTATGACTTATTGGTTGATTTGACGACTAAGGTAAAAGGATTAAAGCGTTTGCGTATTTCTTCTATCGAGATGAGCCAAGTCACTCATGAAATTATAGATTTAATCGCAACATCACCAATTATTGTAGATCATTTGCATATTCCTATTCAAGCTGGGTGTGATGAGACATTAAAGCGAATGAATAGACATTATACAACTCATGAATTTGCTGTGAAATTGAAAGAATTAAAAGAAAAACTTCCATCACTTTCCATAACGACAGATGTGATTACTGGTTTTCCTGGTGAAACTGAAGAAGAATTTGAAAAAACTTATCATTGGATTGAAGAAATGCATTTTAATCAATTGCATGTCTTCCCTTATTCAAGAAGAAAAGGAACACCGGCAGATCGTATGAAAGATCAAGTAGATGGAAATATTAAACATGAGCGTGTAAAAAAACTAATGGAATTATCAAATAGATTACAAACAGAGTTTGCTGCTATGCAAATTGGTAAAGAACTTGAAGTCCTCATTGAAGAAAAACAAGGTGACTATATGGTAGGACATGCTTCTAATTATTTAAAAGTAAAAGTTAAACTTCCTGAAACATCAGTTGGACATATATATAAAGTACATATAGAAAGTCAAGAAGGAACAGAATTGATTGGAAGTGAAGTGAGTGAAACGTATTAATGAACTCTTCGATGTAGAAGAAGATTTTATGGTTTCTTCGATTCATAGTGATTCAAGAAACGTAAGAAAAAATTCAGTGTTTTTTTGTGTGGATGGTTTAAGTGTAGATGGGCATAAATATATAGAAGATGCTGTATTTCAAGGTGCGAAATGTATTGTTTATTCGAAACCATTAACATATAAACGTAATAATATATTGTATATTAAAGTTGATAATGTTTTGGATGAATTGAATCGTGTTGCAAATATTTTCTATGATTATCCAAGTCATAAACTCACAATGATAGGTGTAACTGGATCAAGTGGGAAAACAGTTGTGGCTTTGATGGTGAGAGATGTTTTATCGCATTATTTAAAGATGGGGTATATTGGAACAAATAATATTGAATATGCAGGTATAGAAGAACAATGTCCTTATACAACACCAGAAACAATTTTTTTACATCGCCATTTAAGTGATATGGTTAAAAAGGATGTTAAAGGGGTAGCGCTAGAAGTTTCAAGTCATGGACTTGCATTAAAGCGTGTAGATAGTGTCCATTTTGATATTGGTATATTTACAAATGTTTATGAAGAACATTTGGATTTTCATGGTACAATGGAACATTTAATGGCATCTAAGGCAAAGCTGTTTCAGCTTGTAGATCAAAAAGGTTATAGTATATTGAATACCGATGAAGTGAAGTTTTATAATCTTGTTAAAGATCAAATTCAATCACATGTGATTACTTATGGAATAGAACATCATAGTGATGTAATGGCTAGAAATATACAGTTATTTATTGATCACAGTGAATTTGATTTGCAAATTTATGATAAAATTGAACATGTTAGTGTTCCTTTATTAGGTCTATTTAATATAAGCAATGTTTTGGCTGTTATAGCAACCCTAATAGCTTTAGAAATGCCTTTTGAACAGATTATTGAATCTATTGGTTATATTCAAGGTGTTAATGGGCGTATGGAGTTATTAAAGCATAATGAACCATTTCATGTTATTATTGATTATTGTCAACATGCGAAAAGCTATGAAAAGGTTTTTCAATTTGCAAAATCAGTTAAAAATAATGGCAGAATTATTGCTGTATTTGGTTCGCCTGGCAAGAAAAATTATGGAAAGCGAGAAAAGATTGGTAGGCTTGCCAATATGTACTGTGATCAGGTGATTTTAACGGCTGAAGACAATCGAGATGAAGATATTAATGAAATATGTTTAGATATCCAAGAGTATATTCATGATCCGGTAAGCGTTATTATTGAGGATCGTAGAATTGCAATTGAACAAGCTATTGAAATTGCAAATAAAGATGATATTATCTTGATATTAGGTAAAGGTCATGAACAGTTTATGGCGTCTATTATTGGCAATGAGCCATATCCTGGTGATAAATATATTGCTTTAAAGGCAATTGAAAAGACATTTGGAGGAGAAGAAGATGAATTACAACAAATTTATTGATCACACTGTATTAAAAGCGGATACCAAAAAAGAAGCAATTACGAAATTATGCCAAGAGGCAAAAGAATATGATTTTGCTTCTGTATGTATTAATCCAACTTGGGTAAGTTATTGCAAAGAGTATCTAAAAGATACAGATGTTAAAGTATGTACAGTTATTGGTTTTCCTTTAGGGGCAAATACGACTGCAGTGAAAGCTTTTGAAACAAAGGATGCGATTGATAATGGTGCTGATGAAATTGATATGGTTATCAACATCGGTGCTTTAAAAGATGGTAATACAGATTTGGTTTACAATGATATCAAAGCTGTTGTTGATGCAGCGAGCGGTCATTGTGTTAAAGTGATTATAGAAACATGTTTATTGACTGATGAAGAAAAAGTAACAGTATGTGAGCTGGCAAAAAAAGCGGGAGCAACATTTGTTAAAACATCTACAGGTTTTAGTACAGGAGGAGCAACTCCTGAAGATGTGGCTCTTATGAAGAGAACTGTTGGTGATGATTGCCTAGTGAAAGCAAGCGGTGGTGTTAGAAATTATGATGATATGATTGCTGTGATTGAAGCTGGTGCATCACGTATTGGTACCTCTGCAGGTGTACAATTGATGAAAAATGAAGAAAGTGATAAAGATTATTAATAAAAACTCTTGATTTTATGTGATTATCCATGTATAATTACGCATGTATTTAATAAGTAAAGGGGGGAAGTTCAAAAATGGCAAAAACTGTAGTAAGAGAAAATGAATCTTTAGATGATGCTTTACGTCGTTTTAAAAGACAAGTTTCTAGAACAGGAACCCTTGCTGAAGCTCGTAAAAGAGAATTCTATGTTAAGCCTGGTTTAAAACGTAAAATGAAATCAGAAGCAGCTAGAAAAAATAAAGGTAAACAAAGATAAGAAGAACACAGGATGTTCTTCTTTTTTCTATATGATATTTGTTATTGATATGAGTTGTGGGTTTATCTAATTATATTTTTTAATTGATGATAATGAAAATATATTTATCTAGAAGAACATGAGATGTTCTTCTTTTTTATGCAAAACATATACTATATTGGTGATTATATGATTGTGATAGATAATGAGAAGATCTATATTAAAGATTATAAAGAAGTTTTAATGATGGATCATTCCATATTTAAGATAGAGATGAATTTATATGATTTGTATATTTATGGTAGAGAATTGGAAATGTATTATTATGATTATCATGAAATACGTTTAAATGGAATAATAAGTGAGATTAGTTTTCATGAACATAGGGTATGATTATTATTGTATAGATGATGTATATTTATTAGAGTTATTACATTATGTAAAGAATCAAAAAATACCATTATTCCATTTAAGACATATTGATGATGAATATTATTTTTATATACCAACATATTTAAGATATAAGTTTTCACATTTTGAATATCCATATTCGTATATCAAAACAATAGGAATGATAAAATATGTTTTATTCTTATCTAAACAATTATTAAATGTTGTAGGGATTTTATGCTTTTTTATGAGTATTTTGATATGCTCACATTTTATATTTGATGTACAAGTAAAAGGTGTTGTGCCAAAGTTGAATAGACAGATAGAAAGTACATTGAAACAAAATTGTGTGAGTGACTATAAACCTCTACAAAACTATGAACAGTTAAATGATTTATTAACATTGTTAAAATCAACATATAATAAACAAGTAGAATATTTAAATCTTTATCAAACAGGTAGCGTTATACATGTAGAATACACAAAGAAAAAACAAGATGAAATTGAAAAAGAAAGCTTTCAAAATCTTTATGCTTCAAAAGATGGGATGATTCAATCATTTGATATTAAAAGTGGTATGATACAAGTTAAGGTTAATGATTATGTTAAAAAAGGTGATTTGCTTGTAGAGAACACAATTATTTCTACTCAAAATGAAACCAAGATTATTCCAGTCAAGGGACATGTATATGCTTATACTTTTCTTAGTTTAAGTGCGAGTATTGATAATCATAATCAAGATCAAGGGGAGGCGTTTTATCATCT
>DEPZ01000065.1:4868-5042 GCA_002359025.1 Erysipelotrichaceae bacterium UBA3379
TTATTGATGATTCGTTCAAAACTTCCAGCTGGAGCCAAGATTGATAAAGAAAATGTTTTGCATATGGAGAAGACTCGTAGTAAAATAAGTTTAAAGATGCATTATACTTTGATCGAGGATATTGCAATTAAAGGAGAATGAAATGAAAGAAATTTTAAAGTTAGATAGTTATAC
>DEPZ01000065.1:5052-5557 GCA_002359025.1 Erysipelotrichaceae bacterium UBA3379
ATTGATGAAGTGAATCGTTTTGTTGGAGTGCATGATGAAAATATCAAATTGTTGGAAAGTGCTTTTGAAACAAGTATTATTATGCGCGGAGATGAGCTTTATTTTCAAGATGAGGAATCAAAAGTCAAGGAGATGAAAGATGTTATACAAGCTTTATTAGGGCTTGTTAAAGAGGGGAAAAGTATTAGTAAAAGGGATATCATGTATGCTTTAAAATTAGTGAAAACAAATAATTTAAAAGCTATGGATGAACTCTATCATATTAAAATTGCAAGAACAGCGAGTGGGAAGTTGATTTATCCTAAAACATTAGGTCAAAAAGAATATTATTATGCATTAAAAAATAATGATGTTGTTTTTGGAATAGGNNCCAGCTGGAACTGGAAAAACTTATATGGCGGTTGTTTTTGCAGTACAAGCATTAAAAAATAATGAAGTGAAACGTATTGTTTTAACACGTCCGGCAGTAGAAGCAGGAGAGAATCTAGGATTTTTACCAGGTGAT
>DEPZ01000065.1:5606-15261 GCA_002359025.1 Erysipelotrichaceae bacterium UBA3379
ACCTCTTTATGATGCTTTATATGATATGCTTGGACAAGAACAAACAGAAAGGCTCATAGAAAAAGGAACAATAGAAATTGCTCCATTAGCATATATGCGTGGTCGTACATTAGAAGACGCCTATGTTATATTGGATGAGGCACAAAACACTACAGATGCACAAATGAAAATGTTTCTAACACGTTTAGGTTTTAATTCTAAAATGATTGTAACAGGAGATATAACTCAAATAGATTTACCTAAAGGGGTTATGAGTGGTTTAAAAAGAGCAATGCATATTTTAAAAGATGTGACAGGAATACGTTTTGTTTATTTAAGTGCGATAGATGTTGTGAGACATCCAGTTGTACAAAGAATTATTGAAAGATATGAAAATAAAGACTCTAGTGATTAGAGTCTTTTTAAATAAGCTTTTAGTACCTTTAAATGAGCTGTAGATAGTGCTAGTTGATTGATTTGGTATAAAGTATAGAGATTGTTTATAGGATGTTGTAATTCGAAGTGGTAAACATGCATATGCCATGTACGATGAGTAAATACATGCTTGATATCTTGAATATAGGAAACAATGGATAGTGAACATTGATATTCATTTTCAAAAGTTTCTTGAAAGCTGTAGGGACTTTCTAATTCGTATTGTTTCATGCCATAGAGATTCTCTAGTAAACCACCTGGAGGATTTTGAATGAGGAAATATTGATCTTTATAGGTAATGATACCGGTAATGTAATGGAGTTCTTTGTGTTTTACGTTTTTTATATGAATAGGCAACACTGATTGTTGGTTGTGTTGATAAGCTTTACAATGCATTTGAATAGGGCATATTTCGCATTTAGGGCTGATAGGACGACATATTGTTGCTCCTAGGTCCATTAGACCTTGATTGAAAGAAGAAGCGTCATAGCCCTGTAGTAAACTACTTACAATAGCAGTTATCATTTTCTGTGTCTTATTTAAAGCTATGTTATCTTTGATTAAATAAACACGTGACATAATACGTAAAACATTGCCATCGATAGCTGGAGTGGTTTGATCAAAAGCAATTGAACTGATAGCACCAGCAGTATAAGGACCAATCCCTTTGAGCTTAATAATTTTGTTATACTCGCTAGGAAATATTCCATTATATTCAAGGACAATGATTTGAGCAGTTTCATGAATATGTTTTGCTCTTCTATAATAGCCAAGACCTTCCCACATTTTATAGACATCTTCTAATGAGGATGTCGCAAGAGTATGGATGGTTGGAAATCTTTTTAAAAAGTTTATGTAGTAAGGAATGACTGCTTCTGTTGTTGTTTGTTGTAACATAATTTCACTGATCCAGATATGATAAGGATCTTTGGTTTGACGCCATGGAAAATCTCTATGATTTTTTATATACCAGTTTATTAAATTATTTTGAATATTTTGCATAAAATCACCAAGAAGCATTATACTATAAATTGTATGCATGAGAAAAGCAAAATGATATTATAAAAATATAGTGTAATTTAATACAAAAAGTGATAATATATAAATAAGAAGGGGGTAATGTTATGAAACTCATTATCGCTATTGTTAATAATGACGATAGTTCTGCTGTACAAACTGCTTTGACAGAGGGTGGATTCTTTGTTACAAAATTAGCAACATCTGGGGGCTTTTTGAAAAAAGGAAACACAACTTTCTTCATTGGGACAAACGATGATAAAGTTGATCCTGCTTTAGAAATTATCAAAGCACATGCGCGTAAACGTGTAGAAAAAGAACCAACAGTTCCACCAACTGAAATGGGTGAATTTTTTACACCTATTATGGTCGATGTTTTAGTTGGAGGGGCAACAGTATTTGTTGTTGATGTAGACAGATTTGAGAAATTATAAAAACAGCATTTGCTGTTTTTATTTGTTATAGAGGTAGAATATGAAAATAAAAATAGAAAAGTTAAATCAACAAGAACTAGTTCTTTATGTTGAAAAAGATAAAAAAAGAGTGGCTTCATTGCATCTGGTCAATTTGGAGATATTATGTTGCTTAGAAGTTGATAAACATTATAGTGATTTAGGAATACAACTTATAGAACATGCCAAAAAATTGATGTTCAACAATATACAGGCTATTGTATTACCACAATATGTTAATGATTATAAACAATGTGGATTTGTTATTGATAAAGAAATGGATGAAAGTTTTGTGATGTCTTATCATCATTTTATAGAAGAAAGATTTCATACATACGAAGACGTGCATGAATTTATTTCGAGTCAAAAAACAAGAGTCTATTCATTAGATAATTTTCGTAGGTTTATGAATGATTTGGCAAATCCCCAACAAGTGTTATCAGTGATTCATATTGGTGGAACCAATGGAAAAGGATCGACAACCAATTATATCCGTTCTGTTTTACAAAATGCTGGATACAAAGTTGCAACTTTTACTTCACCTGTACTTGTGACTCGTCTAGAGATTATGCGTATTAATGATATCCATATTTCAAGTGAAGAGATTTTAAAATATGCCAATAGGTATATGGATATGTGGTTGGAATATGAGTTATCCATGTTTGAAATTGAAGTTTTTATTGCGATTATGTATTTTATTAAACGTCAAGTGGATTATGCTGTGTTTGAAGTTGGACTTGGAGGAGAGCTTGATGCGACGAATATTGTCTATCCACTTATAGCGTTAAATACCAATATTGGTTTGGATCATACAGAATATCTTGGTCATACATATGCTTCTATCGCAAAGGCGAAAGCAGGTATTATTAAAGATGGTGTGGATTATATCACAGGTGAAACCAATCAAGAGTGTCTAGATGTTTTTAAAGAAGTCTGTTTTCAACATCATAGTCAATTATTGCAAGTGGATAAAATTCAGCACATCAAAAAAATTAATGGTGGTTTAAGTTATGATTATAGGGGTTATCATATTGAATTGAATACTCCGGCAAGATATCAGTGTCGAAATAGTGCTTTGGCTATTGAAACATTACTCTATTTAAGAAATAGAAGTTTAGTAGAATTTAA
Organism: Erysipelotrichaceae bacterium UBA3379; assembly: GCA_002359025.1. GTDB lineage: Bacteria > Bacillota_I > Bacilli_A > Erysipelotrichales > Coprobacillaceae > UBA3379. The sequence goes on from DEPZ01000065.1 coordinate 8,618, forward strand.
AGATGAAGATTTGTTAAAAGGGATGAAAGAAGCAAAATGGGCAGGACGTTTTGAGGTTGTCAATGAACATCCTTTAATGATTATTGATGGTGCGCATAATAAAGAAGGAATAGATGCTTTTTTTGAATCAGCAAAACAATATTCAAATATTAAAGTTATATTTAGTGCTTTAAAAGATAAAGATACGGATGCAATGCTAGAAAAACTTTTAGAATTAACAGACGATGTGACTGTTTGTGAATTTGATTTTTATCGTAGTCAAAAAGCAAAGCAACTTGCTAAGGACTATCCAGTTAATGTTATAGAAGATTGGCATCAGGCAATTGAAGAGGCTTATTTACATAAAGGAGCGGTTTTTATAACGGGTTCATTATACTTTATAGCTGAAGTGAGGGCATATTTATTGGAAAAGAAAAAAGAAATGTGATTGTTTATATAGTTTTGTTTGTGTTATTGTTTTGAATATGTTATACTCGACAAGTCACAGAAAGAAGGAAATTATGGAAAAAATTACATTTAAAGAGTTAGGACTTTCTAACGAAGTTCAAAAAGGTATAGAGTTTATGGGGTATATTAGCCCATCGCCTATTCAAGAAAAAGCAATTCCAGCATTATTGGAAGGTCAAGATATTATTGGACAAGCGCAAACAGGAACAGGAAAGACGTTGGCTTTTGGGAGCGTGTTGCTTTCTAAAATTCAAAAAGAAGATAAAAAAGTGAAAGCATTGATTTTATCTCCTACACGTGAATTGGCTTTACAAATTCATGAAGAATTAAATCGTATTGGGAAATATACATCATTATCTATTGTGAGTGTATATGGTGGTAGTGAGATAGAAAAGCAAATACGTAATATTAAAAAAGGTGCTGACATTGTTGTTGGAACACCTGGTAGAGTACAAGATTTAATGCGAAGAAAAGTATTAAAATTGGATCAGATTGAATTTGCTGTATTAGACGAAGCAGATGAAATGTTAAATATGGGCTTTATTGAAGATATTGAAAATATCTTAAAAGAAACACCTGAAGATAAACAAACTGTTTTATTTTCGGCAACAATGCCATCTGATGTGAAAAAGATTGCATGTTTTTATATGAAAGAAGATTATCAGCATATACAAATTAAATCAAAAACAAAAACTGCTACAACAGTTTCACAATATTATTTTGAAGCAAAGCAAAGTCGTAAGTTTGAAGTTTTATGTAGAATTTTAGATTCTAGAAAAATGGAAAATACGATTATTTTCTGTAAAACAAAAAGAAGTGTAGATGAAGTTGTCTCTAGTATGCAACAAAAACATTATAATGTTGAAGGTATGCATGGAGATTTATCTCAAACACAAAGAATGAATACGTTGAAACGTTTTAAAAATGGTCAAATTCAGTATTTGGTAGCAACTGATGTGGCTGCAAGAGGAATTGACGTTGATAATATTTCTCATGTTATTAATTATGAAATGCCTCAAGATGAAGAATTATATATTCATAGAATTGGAAGAACGGGTAGAGCTAATAAAAAAGGTGAAGCTTATTCAATTGTTTCTAATCGTGAAAAGAATTTCTTGAAGGCTATTGAAAAAAGAACACATAGTGAAATTAAACAAATGGAAATCCCAACGAATGAGGACATTTTTGATACAAAAATAAGAGAATTACTTTTTGATGTTCAAGAAGAAATTCTAAAAGGGAATAAAGAAATTTTCTTAGATGTTGTTAAGGATATACCAGGACATATGAAAAATGATGTACTTGCAACACTGTTATCAATGTGTTATCAGCAAAGAGTAGGTTATGATTATCAAGATATGCCAACACAAAATGATACGGATCGTATTTTTATGACATGTGGAACAATGGATAAAGTACGTGTTGGGGATATTGTTGATTTTCTTGTGAATGTCGGTAAAGTTAAGAAAAGTGATATTGGTGATGTTACGATTAAACGTAAATTTACTTTTGTAAATATTAAATCAAAGGCAAGTCAAAAGGTTGTAGACAGATGTTATAATCAAAAATTAAAGGGTAGAAGAGTGCGTTTGGAGTATGCTGAGGAGAAATAGGCAAATCCTAAATAATACCTTTGTATTCATAAAAAATAAAAATGTAGAAGCGGGTCATTTCATGATACCGCTTTATTTTTTTATAAAAATATCATTTTATGGTTGAATGTAAGCACTATCATAGTGTATAATATATAAAGTAGTAACGAAGGAGGAACTTATATGAAAAAATATGTTTACCTATTTAGTGAAGGGAACAAAGACATGCGTAATTTACTTGGTGGTAAAGGAGCAAACTTGGCTGAAATGACAAATATTGGTTTGCCAGTACCTCAAGGATTTACTGTCACTACTGAAGCTTGTACTCAATATTATGAGGATGGGAAACAAATTTCAAAAGAAATTGAAGATCAAGTTTATGAAAAACTTGCAGAGCTTGAAAAAATTACAGGTAAGACTATGGGAGATGTACATAACCCATTGCTTGTTTCCGTAAGATCAGGAGCAAGAGCTTCAATGCCTGGAATGATGGATACAGTCTTAAATTTAGGTTTGAATGATGACGTTGCTAGAGGATTTACTGAAGTTACTCAAAATCCTAGATTTGTTTATGATAGTTATCGTCGTTTTATTCAAATGTTTGCTGATGTTGTTATGGGATTCCCAAAGAGCTCATTTGAACATCGTTTTGACAAAGTCAAAGAAGAAAAAGGTGTCGAATTTGATACTGATTTAACTGCTGAAGATTTAATGGAAGTGGTAGAAATTTACAAAACTGAATACAAAAAACATGCAGGTGTTGATTTCCCACAAGATCCAAAAGTACAAATGATGGAAGCTATTAAAGCTGTATTTAGATCATGGAACAATGATCGTGCGATTACATATAGACGTTTAAATGATATCCCTGGAAGTTGGGGAACTGCTGTTAACGTTCAAGAAATGGTTTATGGTAATCGTGGTGAAACTTCTGGTACAGGTGTTGCATTTACAAGAAACCCTGCTACTGGTGAAAAGAAATTATATGGTGAATACTTAATGAATGCACAAGGTGAAGACGTTGTAGCTGGTATTCGTACACCTCAAACTATTGATACTTTAAAAGAAGTTATGCCAGAATGTTATGATCAATTTGTAAAAATCAATAAAATTCTTGAAGATCATTATAAAGATATGCAAGATATGGAATTTACAATTGAAGATGGTAAATTATTCATGCTTCAAACACGTAATGGTAAAAGAACTGCTGCTGCAGCATTAAAAATTGCTGTTGACTTAGTTAATGAAGGAATGATTACTAAAGAAGAAGCATTATTAAAAGTAGAACCAAAACAATTAGATCAATTATTACATCCTAATTTTGAAGAAGTTAGCTTACGTTGTGCACATGTTATTGCTACTGGTTTAGCTGCATCTCCAGGAGCTGCATCTGGTCGTATTTATTTTACTGCTGAAGATGTTATTGAAGCACATAAAAATGGTGTTCAAGATATCTTATTAGTACGTCAAGAAACTTCTCCTGAAGATATTGAAGGTATGAATATTGCACATGGTATTTTAACTATTCGTGGTGGTATGACTTCACATGCTGCAGTTGTTGCTAGAGGAATGGGAACTTGCTGTGTATGTGGATGTGGTTCTTTAAGAGTAGATGAAGAAGAAAAAGTATTAATTACACCAGATGGTAAACAATATCATGAAGGTGACTATATGTCATTAGATGGAAGCACTGGTAATGTTTATGGTGAACAAATTAGAACTGTTGAACCAGAAATCAGTGGTGACTTTGAAACATTTATGACTTGGGCTGATGAAGTACGACGCTTACAAGTACGTACAAATGCCGATACTCCTAGAGATGCATTACAAGCTCGTAAATTTGGTGCAGAAGGTATTGGTTTATGTAGAACAGAACATATGTTCTTTGAAGAAGAAAGAATTTTCAACTTTAGACGTATGATTACTGCTGATAATGAAGAAACAAGAAGAGAAGCATTAGAAAAAATCTTGCCATATCAAAGATCTGACTTCAGAGAATTGTTTAAAGCTATGGAAATCTATCCAGTTACAATTCGTTTCTTAGATCCACCTTTACATGAATTCTTACCACATACTGATGAAGAAATTAGACCTTTAGCTGAAAGCTTAGGTATGACTTTTGAAGCTTTAAAAGCACGTGTGGAATCATTAAAAGAATTCAACCCAATGATGGGTCATAGAGGTTGCCGTTTGGCTGTAACTTATCCTGAAATTGCAGAAATGCAAACAAGAGCAGTTATCGAAGCTGCTATTGCAGTCAACAGAGAAGGTCAACATGTTGTACCTGAAATCATGATTCCATTGGTTGGAGATGTTAAAGAATTGCAATATGTTAAAAAAGTTGTTTGTGATACAGCAGATAGTATTATTGAAAAAGCTGGTGTTGAATTAGAATATAAAGTTGGTACAATGATTGAAATTCCTAGAGCTGCTTTAACAGCTGATAAGATTGCTAAAGAAGCTGAATTCTTCAGTTTTGGTACAAATGACTTAACTCAAATGACTTATGGATTCAGCCGTGATGATGCTGCTAAATTCTTAGATGAATATTATAAGAAACAAATCTTTGAATCTGATCCATTTGCTAAGGTAGACCAAGAAGGTGTTGGACAATTAATGGAAATTGCTGCAACAAAAGGTCGTCAAACAAGACCAGATATCAAATTAGGTATCTGTGGTGAACATGGTGGAGAAGCAAGTTCAGTAGAATTCTGCCATAGATTAGGATTAAACTATGTTTCATGTTCTCCATTCCGTGTACCTTTAGCTCGTTTAGCTGCTGCTCAAGCTGCTGTTAAAGAAAAAATGGCTAAAGAAAATGCGTAATAAATAGAAACTGTAACTCGTCGAGTTACAGTTTTTTTTATATCTTATCGACTGATACATTGATATATGGTATAATAATTTAAAGTGTGGTGGTTTAAGCATGAAAATTCAATTGAATTTAGATAGTATTGCAGTGTTATTATTTTGTGGTGATTTAGTGCTTGGAGGAAGCGTACCTCTATCTCAAGATGAGTGGTATGAAGTAGAAAAAAGGCTGAAGAGCTCATCAAAGAAATCACCATCAAAGCTTTTTGGTATGACTAAGGAAACAATGATGCAGATTCTTGGTATTGAGGAATATATTGCTTATAAGATGGTTGCGAGGTTTTCTATATTAAATGATTTGATGTATTCTTTATCAAACTTGGAAAGTGAAGGTATATATATTACAACAAAATATGAAGATAATTATCCTCAAAGATTACGTACTGTTTTAAAGAAGAGAGCACCTTTATTTTTATATTATGTAGGTGATTTGTCTATAATGCAAAATATGGTATCTATTGTAGGTTTGCAAACAACCTCCGAAAAGAGACTCAATTCGTTTACAAAGAATTTGGTTACAAAACTTATTGATGAAGAAAGAGTTTTGGTATCTAGTGGATTAAAAGGTATTGATAATTATGCGTTGAAATATCATTTACAACTGGGTGGTAATGCTGTATGTTTTGTAAGTGATCATTTGTTTGATAAAAGAAAAAATTATTCTAAATATATTAAAGAGGGAAGACTTGTCCTTGTGAGTGCTGTAGATCCATATGCTTTTTTTAATGTTACAAATGCATTAGATAGAAATATATATGTTTGTGGATTAAGTGAGTTACAGTTTATTACTGCTACACATATAAATAGTGGTGGTGTATGGTTTACAACTATTCAAAATTTTCATTATCATTGGACAAAACAGCTTGTTCTTGATGATTCAAGATATAATGGAAATATAAGATTATTAGAGATGGGAGCAACGAAAGTGACATATGATGATATATTGTCTTTATTGACATTAGATCAAATTGTAGAAAAAAATGAACAAGTAGAGGAGGATGAAGAAATTCTAATAGATCAGATGTCTATTTTTGAATTTATTGATGAGTAATATGTATAACTTAAAAAGATATATGAAAAAGTCACCTGTAACTATAGGTTTAATTATTATTTGTGTTATCGTTTATTTGATTTCATTTCTTCTTTTTGGAGAAGAAATGACTGCTGCTGAAGGATTGCTTTTTGGTGGATTTAATCCTGTTTATGTTCAAGTTAAACATGAGTATTGGAGATTGGTGACAGCCAATTTAATTCATTTTGGATTACTACATCTTGTAGTGAATTGTTATTCTTTGTTTGGTATAGGAATGTTTGTAGAATCAGTGCTTGATTTTAAAAGATATATGATTTTAATTTTAGTTTGTATGTTTTCTACAACAGGTATTCCTTATGTTTTATATTTAATGAATGGATACGGTATATATACTGTAAGTGGTGGTATCAGTGGTGTTATTTTTGGGTTGATTGGTGCTTTGGGGGCGCTTGCATATGTTTATAAAAATGTTTTTAGTGATATTTTTAGACAATTGGCACCAAATGTTATTGTCATGTTGTTGATATCATTTTTAATTCCGTCTATTTCTTTATCTGGACATGTATCTGGGTTAATTGGTGGATTTATAGCAACATATATCTTAATTAAATTGAAAGATAAGAAAAAGAATGAAGATTTATTGAATTAAAGGAGAAAAATATGGGTGTAAAAAAAGTAAGAAAAGCAGTTATACCTGCAGC
>DEPZ01000065.1:15341-23519 GCA_002359025.1 Erysipelotrichaceae bacterium UBA3379
CCAACAATTCAATATATTATTGAAGAAGCTGTGGAGAGTGGTATTGAAGAGGTTTTGGTTATCACGAATGCGAATAAGCATGCAATGGAAAATCATTTTGATGTAAATTATGAGCTAGAAGAAAGATTGAAGGCTTCTGGGAAGATGGCTCAGGTGAAATTGATTAGAGATATTGCTGATCTTGCGAATATCTATTATATTAGACAAAAAGAACCAAAGGGATTAGGTCATGCTATTATGTGTGCAAAGACTTTTATTGGTGATGAACCGTTTGCTGTATTATTAGGTGATGATGTAGTAGTTAATAAAAATAGTAAACCAGCATTAAAACAGTTAATAGATGCTTACTATCAAACACAATCTTCTGTAGTAGGTGTGCAAACAGTAGCTAAGAAAGATGTTTCAAAGTATGGTATTATTGAACCAGATCCAAAGCATAAAGCCAAAGGGAGACTTGTTAAATTAACGAATATGGTGGAAAAACCAGATGTTGATAAAGCGCCAAGTCAAATGGCTGTTTTAGGGAGATATGTATTAACGCCTGAAATTTTTGATTTATTAGAAACTCAAGATGTTGGAGCTGGAGGAGAAATTCAATTAACTGATGCTATTCAAAGATTAATGGATAGACAAGCTGTATATGCATATGATTTTGAAGGAATAAGATATGATGTAGGAGATAAGTTTGGCTTTATTAAAGCAACAATTGATTTTGCTTTGGATAGAGAAGAACTACATGATCAGGTCTATCAATATATTCAATCTATTGTGGAGGATAAATAATGAGTTTTCAAGATAAGTATAAAGAGTATAAAGAAAGACAAGAAGCAAAAAAATATTTTAGATCTAATAATGATCAGTTTTTAGATACAAATCAATGGATTAAGGTTTGTGTATCTGGATTGCTTGGAGCTATTGCTTGCGGTGTTGTTTTAGGATTGATTATTACTACAATTCATATTAATTCGTCTATTTTTTATATTATTTGTGGTGCATTTGTGGCGAATGTTATTACTAAAGCGAGTGGTGTTGAATCTAAGCAGGTTGCTATAGCAAGCGTGGTTTTTTCTTTTATCGCTTTTGTCGTTATGCAAATGACTATGACATATATGGTTTATACTGCTTTTGGAGCATCTTTATTAAGTATTCTTCCTTATTTGTTAATGGATTCAATAAAAGCTTTGTTTGTTGGTGATATTTTTAGAACGCTTTGTGTAATCATTGGTTTGTGTTTTGCTTATCAACAAGCACAATAAAACTTCTCATAGAGAGAAGTTTTTTAAATACATTGATTTTTAATATCTGGTTGATAATATTTTTGAACATAATCGTCATAAAGCTCTTTAAATCTTTGATAATGAATAATTTCTCTTTGTCTTAAAAAAGAAAGCGGTGCTAACAAATCAGGGTCTTGTGTTAATGACATTAAGTTTTCATAAGTGGCCCTCGCTTTTTGTTCGGCAGCCATATCTTCAGCTATATCAGCGACAGGGTCACCAGTGACAGCGAAGTATTGTACAGTAAATGGGACTCCACTTGCATCAGTAGGGTATAAAGAAACACCTCTTTCTGTGTAGTTTGCTTCTAATCCTGCTTCTTTGATTTCATCAATTGTTGCATCCTTTGTCAATTGATAAACCATTGCAGAAATCATTTCCATATGACCAAGCTCTTCAGTTCCTATATCAGTTAATAAAGCTCTACCCTTATCGTCTGGCATTGTATATCTTTGGGTGAGATATCTAAGAGATGCAGCAAGTTCACCATTTGGACCTCCAAATTGTGTGATAATATACTTAGCCATTGCTAAGTCTTTATTTTTAATGTTGACAGGATATTGTAGTTTTTTGTTATAAGCCCACATATTATATCTTCCTTTCTTTTAGCATTGATAATCCCAAGGCCAAGGACCTTTAATCCAATCAAAGTTGTTTTCACTTTGGCTATTTGTTACAAACAAAGGGCCGAATTCTTTTTCAAAGTTTTCACGTGCTTGATTTGCCTTATCAACATATTCATGGTAGAGTTGTATCATACGTTGATTTTTAGGGTGTGTATCTAAATAAAGGTTGATTTCATGTGCAACGAAGTCAAACATTTGAACTTCTAGCAAAGCTTGTTGTCTTCTATTTTCTGGTTGTAAACAGTAATTAGAAAAACCATTCCATGACATATACAATTCTTTAAAAAGATTTCCTAGCATAATAGCTTCTTGAGCATCAAAGAGCTTAGGGTTTATATCTTGATGATTCTGTTTCATAAATGCATCAAAATAGCAATTTTGATTTGTTTGAAATACGTTCATATTTTCCTCCTTACATTATAGTCTATTCTTACTAATCAAAAGTGTGATAGCTATGTTCAATTTAAGTTCATATTAACAATTTATAATAAGGAGTAGAAAGGGTGGTCGTATGAAAGTTGTTGTTGTTTATACAAACCATTGTAAAGATGCTAAACTATTAGCAGAAGATATGGCGAGATATGCAAAAACTTATGCAAGAAATATGAATCAATTTGATTTTGAAGAAGATATTGATTTGCTTGTTTTAGGTTTTGAGGAGTATCCTTGTTTAAAGGATAAAGAATTGGAAACTTTCATTTCGCGACTTTCAAGAAAACATATAAAAAATTTAGCGTTGTTTAATTTGTTCTGTTTTAAAAATAATGAAATGGAAAAAATAATTAAACTATGCCAAAAATATGATTTACCATTAATGAGAGAGACGTATTCTTGTAAAAAGGGAATCAAAAGAAAAAATAAGTTGAGCGATGATATTCTTTCTGGCGGGCGTATTTATATTGAAGATATGGTCAATATATGTATACATTATTATTAGATGAAATTGTTCTCAAGATAATCTTGAGATTTTTTTATTGAAGGGAATGGTTTTTATGAATATAATTGTTTGTATTGATGAAAGAGGTGGAATGTTATTTCATCAAAGAAGAGTGAGTCGTGATCAAGTTGTGATTTTAGATATTGTCAATTCAATTCAAGAAAAGATTTATATGAATGAGTATTCTCAAAAGATGTTTTATGAATATGGAATAGATAAAAATATAGAAATATTTACAGAAATATCTAAGGATGGATGCTATTTTATTGAAAATCAATATCTACAACCTTATGTCCATAATATAGAGAAATTAGTTGTTTATTGTTGGAATAGGCATTATCCTAGTGATTTCAAGTTAGATATTGACTTATCTTCATCACGATGGATGAAAATAAGTGATGAAGATTTACAAGGAAAATCACATGAAAAGATTACAAAATCAATCTATGTAAACAAGGAGTTTTTGAAATGAAATTAATAAAGTTATTACTTATATTCTTACTTTCTTTTTCTCTGTTTGGTTGTCAAGATGTTGATCAGTCATTGAATAAAGAGATATCACTTAATGATATACCTGAGTATACAGATGAACCTTATGTTGTCATTAATAATAACGAACCAGAGTTTGATGAAGAAGATATGACAACAAAATCTTTTGAAGACTATTCAAGCTTGGATGAACTTGGGAGATGTCAAGAGGCCTATGCGAATATATCGCAAGATATTATGCCTACTAAAGAAAGAGGAGCTATAGGGCAGGTTAAACCAACGGGATGGCAAACTGTTAAATATGAAAATGTAGATGGAAAATATTTATATAATCGTTGTCATTTGATAGGTTATCAATTATCTGGTGAAAATGCTAATGAAAAAAATCTCATTACAGGTACGCGATATATGAATGTTGAAGGAATGTTGCCTTTTGAAAATATGGTAAGTGACTATGTGAAAGAAACAGATAATCATGTTCTCTATCGTGTAACACCTATTTATGAAGAAGATAATCTTTTAGCTTCTGGTGTTTTGATGGAAGCAAAATCAGTAGAAGATCAAGGAGAGGGTATAGAATTCTGCGTATATGTCTATAATGTTCAACCAGGAATAAAAATTGATTATGCAACAGGAAAAAGTGAGCTAGTTACCACAACAAAAACAAGTGATGGTATTATTAGAGGAAATTCACGTTCTAAGATTTATCATTGTCCGGGACAACAGGCTTATGATGATATGGCTGATTCGAAATACCTTGTCACTTTTGATAATGAACAAGAAGCTATTGATGCAGGATATAGAAAGGCAAAACAATAAGAATGATGTTATATTATTTTGTTATAATGAATGTTATAGGGTGTTTATCTATGAAGATAGATAAACAAAGAGCAATAAGAGGTCAGTGGAGAGTTTCTGAATTTCATTTAATGATTATTGCATTTTTAGGAGGATGTTTTGGATCGTTGATAGGTATGTATATGTTTCGCCATAAGACAAAACATATAAAATTTGTTGTGGGAGTTCCTTTGATATGTTTATTTTATTTGTTTTTGTCTATGAAAATGTTTTCATTTTAAATAAAGTATGATAGGATTGAAATGAAAGAGGGGTAGACAATGACAAAATATAAAGCTATATTATATGATTTAGATGGAACGGTTTTGAATACTTTGGACATGAATATGTATCCATTAATGAAAATTATTAAAGAAGAATTAGATGAAGATTGGACATTTGAACAAGTCTTGAAATTTGCTTCATACCCAGGTATGAAAGTTATGGAGGAATTAAATATGAAAGATCCTCAAAAGACTTATCAAAGATGGGTTAAATATGTGAATGAATATGAAGAGGGTGCTACTCTTTATGATGGTATGCTAGATGTCTTTGAAGCATTTGATCATCAAATCATCCAAGCGGTTGTTTCAGCAAAAACAGTTAAACAATATCAAATAGATTTTGTTTCGAAAGGATTAGAACGTTTTATTCAAGAAAAAGTATTAGAAGATGATACAAAAAAACATAAACCAGATCCTGAACCATTATTAGAATGTTTAAGAAGGTTAAACATCTCTGCCAGTGAAGCAATTTATGTTGGAGATACTTACAGTGATTATTTGGCTGCTAAGAATGCACATATGGATTTTATTTATGCAATGTGGAATGGTATCATTGATGAAAGAATTGAGGATGCTTATATTTTTGCAAAAGAGCCTAAAGATTTATTAAAAATATTAGAAGACTAACGAGATAATGATCATCTCGTTTTTTTACAAAAAAAATCTAGCTAAACTAGATTATTTATGTAAAATATATATTCTTTTTAAAAGTTTTAATCCTTCAAATAATTGATTTTTTTCATCATTACTAATCAGTTCATTATTTGAAATTTTTTCTATAATCGATTTATTATTGGTAAGATATTGTTCAATATCTTGTGATGCAAGAGAATTGTTAATTTTAAGTTGAATATACTGAGAAAATTGATTAGAAAAATCATCATTGAGGAACTTTGTATATTGGTTTTGTTCTTTGACATCTAAGATATTAATGATATTTCTTGCGATAATTTCCCTTTGTATTTGTAGTTCTGTTTTGTTTTCCATAATGATCACCAAGTAGTATTATAGCATAATTTACAAAAAATGGAATGTATTTTAACATTCCATTATTTAAAGAATTGTGGTAAGTATTCTTTATGAGCTTCTAACAATTCATCAACAACTTTATTTGCAATTTCATCACTAGGGCAAAGTGGGTTTAAGTTCAATGCTGCAACAGCTAAGTCTCGATCACCACTTACAGCTGCTTCAATAACCATGCGTTCAAATGTTTTCATCATATGAACATATCCGCTAATAGGAAGTTTTAATTCACCAGTAGCAATAGGTTGAGGACCATCACTAGTGATTCTACAAGCAATTTCAACAGCACTATCTAATGGTAAGTCAGCGATGGCTCCATTGTTTTTTACATCAACATATTGAATATCTCCAGTATTGTTGTAGATTGATTGAATTAAATTACATGCTGCATCAGAATATTTTGCTCCACCACGTTTAGCAAGTTGTTCAGGCTTTTCTTGTAATTCTTCATGACTATATAATTCAAACAATTCCTCTTCTGTTTTGCTAACGACTTCTCCACGTACAGTACCAGTTTTGAATTGTTCTAGTTCTTCTTCTAATTGTTCTTTAGTGAAGAAATAGTAGTTATGGTATGGACAAGGAATAGCATGTAATCCATTGATAAATGAAGGTGAGTATGGTAAAGACACAAAGTTTTTCATTTGAATAGTATCTTTAGCTTTTAAATGTGCATATTTATCTAATAATTCATCAAAACGTGATTCACCATTAACAAATACATTTGTCGCAAAGATAAAGTGATTAACACCTTGGATTTCCATAGTTACGTCTTTTTCTTCAACGTTTAACATTTTTGCAAAACCATCAACCATATTAACAGGAACATTACATAAACCAATAGCTTTTTTAAATGTAGTATGTCTATAAATAGCTTCTGTTACCATACCAGCTGGATTAGTAAAATTAATTAACCAAGCATTTGGACATAATTCTTGAATATCTTTAACGATATCTAAGATAACTGGAATTGTTCTAAATGCTTTAAACATTCCTCCAGCACCATTTGTTTCTTGTCCTATCATACCATGGCTTAAAGGGATTCTTTCATCTTTTATACGTGCTGGTAAACGACCAATGCGCATTTGAGTAGTAACGAAATCAGCGTCTTTTAAAGCTTCACGTCGATCATAGCTTAAAATAACTTTCATTGGTAATCCAGCTTTTTTTACCATTCTTTGTGCAAGAGCACCAACAATTTCTAATTTTTCACGTCCTTCTTCGATATCAACTAACCATAATTCTTTGATAGGTAATGTATCATATCTTTTAATAAATCCTTCGACAAGTTCTGGTGTATAAGAAGATCCACCACCGATAGTAACAACTTTAATATTTTCTTTTTTCATTTTCTTTCCCTCTTTCTTTTCTCTGTGGTTTCATTATATAATAAGCAATTAAAAATTCAACTCAAGTAAACTTAAATTGTACCGGTACACTATATATGCTATAATTGAGTAGGTGATTCATGTGTATAAATATCATACTATTGCAAAAGATATAGAGAATAAAATTAAAAATCAAGAATATCAACAAGGAGATAAATTACCATCAATAAGACAATTGATGCAAATATATAAATGCAGTCGTTGGATTGCAGTCAAAGTTTATGAAGAATTGGAAAAGAAACATTTGGTCTATGCGAAAAAGCAAAGTGGATATTATGTTGCAGATGGATTTTTAAAAACATCAGATCAACAAGATATATATTCCATGCATACAGGTAATCCGATTGTGAGTGCAACATCATTGCAAGATGCGAAACATTGCTTATCGATTGCGATTGATCAATATTCTTCTTCATTGAATATTTCTCTTGAGGGTGTGGATTCATTGCGAGAAATACTTCCTGATTTTTTATCGAATATGTGTATTTATACGAAAAAAGAAAACATTTATTTGATTCAAGGTATTACTCAGATGCTTTCGTTTTTTTCAACACATACTTTTTTTTCAATCGAAAAAGTATATCTTGATTGAAGAACCTACTTATAGTTATTATGTGCAATTTTTAAAAAATATGCAGATTCCAACATTGACTATATCAAGAAGCTCTCAAGGAATAGATCTTAAAGAATTGGAACGACTATTTCAAAACTATCCAATTAAATTCTTTTATATAACGCCTAGAAATCATAATCCATTAGGTACAACGTTGGATACAAAAACAAGACAGGCAATCGCAAGACTTGCATTAGAATATAATATTTATATCATAGAAGATGATTATTTTGGACATTGTTCATCAACTCCAAGATATTTGCCTTTGTATTACTATATGGAGGGGAAAAATTGTATCTATTTAACGAGCTTTAGTAAAACTATTCCATATATTCGTATTGGTATATGTGTGATTCCTTCTCATTTTCAAGAGATTTTCCATGAGATTATTGATACTTCCTATTATTATTCTTATCAGCTTCCTTCACTCATTTCACAAGCAACACTAGAATCATATATAAGAAGTTCGTTATATCAAAAACAAGTTACAAATTTGTTGCAAGTTTTAAAGAAAGACTATCAAATCATTAGAATGCATATAAAAAAATGGAATCAGGCTATAGCAACTCTTTCTACAAGCTATTCTGGATATTATGTAACTGTCTATATAAACTTTCCAATTGATTTGGATAAGCTAGAACATGTATTGTTAAAATATTCATTAAAAGTTGCTAGAAATGAAAGATGTTATTATAATAAAA
>DEPZ01000077.1 GCA_002359025.1 Erysipelotrichaceae bacterium UBA3379
TGACAAGTGGACAATCAAGAAAAATAATAAAAATATGTTTGTGTTTATGTATGAGTTTTCTTCTTACAGGTTGTAAGACAAATCAACAAAGTGTTGATATCATATGTCCAACAGGTGCGCCATCGCTTGCGCTTGTTGGAGTATATGAAGATGTTGTCAAAGAGGGAAAGATTGATTTTGTTGATGGAAGTGATATGTTGATTGCTGAGCTTTCTAAGACAGATAGCGTGTATGAAGTTATTGTGGCACCTATTAATCTTGGAACAAAATTGATGAGTCAAGGACAAACAGATTATCGTTTAAAATCAGTTTTGACATGGGGAAATCTTTATCTTGTAGGAACAAGTCAAGATGCATTGCAACAATCTGGCGAACTTGCATTGTTTGGTGAAGGTGCTGTGCCTCAAAAAATTATTGATTCAGTCAATCTAGATACAACACTCAAGCCACACTATTATCCTTCAGCAACACTCGTCCAACAAAAGCTCTTATCAGGACAAGTGAATGTGGGAATGTTGGCAGAACCACTTACTAGCGCAACAATTCAAAAAGCTAAAAAATCAAGAATAGAACTTTCAATTATTAATGATTTACAAAAAAGTTATGGAAAACAAGGATATCCTCAAGCAGCAATATTTGTAAAAGAAGGATATAAAAATCAAGAGTTATTTGACTCTATTCAACAATTTACAGAACAAGGATATCCTGATCTTAAAGAAAAGCTAGAAAGTATTGGTATAGACCAATTGGGATTACCAAATATTGATATAACTGTTTCGTCAATAGAACGTCAAAATGTTCATTATAAAGAAGCTAAAGAATGTGAGGAAGAAATCGCTGGATTTTTAGATTTATTTGAAGTGAAATATCAATCTTCTATGCTTGCTTCATGAAAAGAAAATTAATAACATGTGTCATCATATTGATGATATGGCAGATGGCTTCTTGTATCATTGGAAAAGAAGTCATCTTGCCTTTTCCAAGTGATGTCTTTTTACGCATGGCTTCATTTTGTACTTATGAAGAGGTTTATCTTTCTATTTTTTATTCACTTATACGTATTTTTGAAAGTTTTTTATGTGCTTTTATTATAGGTGTAGGACTGGGAGTCATGAGTGGCTTGTATGTTTCTGTAAGACAGTTTTTACAACCTGTTATGACAGTTTTACAAACGATTCCTCAGATTGGCTATATTCTTGTCTTGCTTGTTTGGTTTCGAAGTTCTTTTGCTTTGTTTTGTATTGTCTTTTTCATGTTGATGCCTGTTTTTTATCATAATGCATTGCAAGGGATTATTAATATTGATAGTGATTTAAAAGATGTGATTCTTTTATATCATCATTCGTTTTTCTATAATTTAAGATATGCCTATTTGCCTTTGATCAAAGGATATATTTTATCAGCTATCAATACATGCTTGCCTTTGAGTTTGAAAGTAGGTGTTATGGCTGAGATTTTTGTATCTTCTAAACAAGGAATAGGGAAGCAGCTTTATCTTGCAAGAGTACAGATTGATATGGTGAGTATTTTTGCATGGATTATTTGGTTAATCATTATTATTGTTTTTATACAATGGTTAATGAAGATTGTGATTTCTAAGTTGAATATCTAAAAATATTGATATACGTCCCGTGAGTTGATTATCAGCAAGCGGGATTTTATTATGTAAAACTGTATATATAATATATTGACAGTATATCTAATATGATGTATACTGTAATTGTGATATAAGTACAGTATATGTATAGGAGGTTGGATTATGGAAAATGCTATTGAAATAAAAGGACTGACAAAGAACTATAGAGATTTTATTTTAAATGATATATCACTAGATATTCCTAAAGGTTGTGTGGTAGGATTAATTGGAGAAAATGGTGCAGGAAAATCTACATTGATTCAGTCTATATTAGGGGTTATTGAATGTCAGTATGATAAATTAAATTATTTTGGTTTGGATTTTGGAACTTATGAAAAGAAAATTAAAGAAGACATTGCAGTCATTTTTGATAATACGCATTATAATTTAGAGTTTACTCCTTATTTTATAGGAAAACTTTTGGAAGAAATTTATGATAATTTTGATCAAGACTTATATTTGCAGTATTTGTTGCAATTTGATTTGCCAGTAAAAAAGAAATTAAAAACCTTTTCTAGAGGTATGAAAATGAAATTGGAATTTGCAATTGCATTGAGTCATCATGCAAAAATATTAATTCTAGATGAAGCAACAAGTGGGTTGGATCCTGTTGTAAGAGATGATATTTTAAGCATGATTAGAGACTTTACTCAAAATGAAGAGCATACGGTTTTAATTTCTTCTCATATTACAAGTGATTTAGATAAGATAGCTGATTATATAGCATATATTCATCGAGGTAGATTATTGTTTATGAAACCATATGATGTTTTACATGATGAGTATGGAATTGTGCATTTATCTAAGCAACAATTTGATGTTATTCTTAAAGATCAGATTATTAGCTTTATAAAAGAAGAATATCAATATAGTGTTTTGATTGGAAATCGCTATGATTTTCATAAGAAATTTCCAAATCTTGAAATCTTAAGGCCATCAGTAGAGGAAATAATGTTATTTTATGTCAAAGGAGTTGAATAAAATGAAGGGAATTATTCTTAAAGATTTTTATGAGAGTTTTTGTATTAGAAAGAACTTGATAGGATTATTATTTTCAATCTTATGTATAGGTCTGGTTGTTATAGGTATGGATAATTTATATGCATTAACTCTCATGATTGTTGTGACACTTCCATTAACAGGGAGCTCAACATTGCAATATTCTATGGAACAAGACGAAATCTCTCAGTATAATAAGATTTTATTGACATATCCTCTTACAAAAAGAGAAATTGTAAAAGCTAAGCTTACAGCGACTTATATTTTATCTGCAATTGTTAATTTATTTGTATCATTGCCTATTACATTGATATATGTATATGGATATCATACAGTGGATATAAAAACAGGTCTGATGATATGGTTTTTAGGAATTATTGTATCTTTGATTATGAATGCAATGAATAGTATTGGTTTTTTCTGGTTGGGGAATAAGAAGGGGACAATTTTATATATTATCATTTTGATAGCTTTTGTGATTTTCTATATTTATTCATATTTCTTTGTTTTTGATTATCAGAGTCTATTAAATTTCGGGATTACAAATTTATTGATTGTAGGTTTTGTGATAGGGATTTTGTGTAATTATTTAAGTTATCGTGCATGTGTGCACATCTATACAAAAAAGTCATATAAATAGATCTTTGATTAAATAATTCTGTTATAACATTTTTGATAAACATAAATATTGTAAAAAAATATATAAAAATAGTAAAAATATTCATAAAATAACTTTACGACTGTATAAAAGTGTGTTATGATATAAGCGAAGAAAGGGAAGAGACATGAAAGGAGGTCTTGAATATGAAAACAATACAATTAAATAGATATTTAGGGCTAACAATCATGAATCTTAACCTTAAAAAAGATTATAGATTAAAAAGAGATTTACTACCCCCTAATATACAATAGGCCTGAATAATGATAGGCCGATAATTAAAAAAGTTCATGATATAGTAAAGAAAGATCATGATATGAAATCACTTTACTGAAAAGATGCAAACATCCTTCATGAGATTATTGTTATAGGTTGGTATATTATAAAGATTTCTATGATATGTATGAGGTTGTATGGATATATGGAAAAGCAGATATATAGAAATTGATTTATAATAGAAAAAATATAATAATAAGTTAGCGATTTATACATAGATTGTCCCATTGAAGATAAATATTCTTCTTGAAAAAGATAGGAGAAAAAAATCTCTCCTATCTTTTATATTTACTTGATTTTTATGTAGAGATGTTTTATAATCATATCAATCCTATGAAGAAGATTAAATAGTGAAATCTGGTAGAGAGTTTGTGGTTGGTGAAAACAAATAGAGGAAGCTATGGGACACTTTGGAGGAAGTTATGAAAATAACCGTATGTCGCGTTAAGACAATGAGTGCATACATGAATCATGTGTGAATTAAGGTGGTACCGCGTGAATAACGTCCTTAGATTGAGGACGTTTTTTTGATTTTAAAGGAGGGTTAAAGATGGCGTATAAAGCACCGAGAGGAACTGTTGATATATTACCGAGTACATCTGGCAAGTGGCAACAGTTAGAACAATTACTAAGAACAATATGTGCAAACTATAATGTAAAAGAAATGAGAACACCTATCTTTGAACATACTGAATTATTTAATCGTGCAGTAGGAGATACAACAGATGTTGTTTCTAAGGAAATGTATACATTTGAAGATAAAAAGGGACGTTCTATGACATTAAGACCAGAAGGAACTGCTGGCATTGTTAGAGCATATGTAGAAAATAAGATATATGGTATGCCAGAAAAATTACAAAAGGTTTATTATATGGGTCCTATGTTTAGATATGAAAGACCACAGAATGGAAGACAAAGACAATTTCATCAGTTTGGTGTCGAGATGTTAGGAGTTGAATCACCTTATGTAGATGTAGAATGTATGTTAATGGCTGTGACAGTTGTAGAGGCTTTAGGTTTAAAGAATATTCAATTACATATCAATACATTAGGAGATCAAGACTCTAGAGATGCATATCGTGAAGCGTTAAAGAAACATTTTGAACCTGTTTTAAATGAATTATGTCATGATTGTCAATCTCGTTATGAAAAAAATCCATTACGTATATTAGATTGTAAAGTAGATAAGAATCATCCTTCTATGAAAGATGCACCTCGTACAATAGATTATTTAACAGAAAGTGCAAAAGCACATTTTGAAAAGGTTTGTGAATTATTAGATGATTTAGAGATTGATTATGTAGTAGATACAAACTTAGTACGTGGTTTGGATTATTATTCTCATACAGTTTTTGAAGTTATTAGTGATGATCCTAAATTAGGGGCTGGAGCTACTGTTGGTGGTGGAGGTCGTTATAATGGACTTGTTGAAGAGTTAGGTGGACCTCAAACACCTGGTGTAGGATTTGCATTTGGTATGGAAAGATTAATGATTGCTTTAGGTGATGAGGATATTGAAGAAGATGGATTAGATGTTTATTTGATGCCTTTAGGAAGTGAAGCGAAAGATTTAGCTATGCAAATTATGACAATGTTAAGAGCGAATGGATTCACATGTGATATGGATTATTTAGATAGAGGATTAAAAGGTCAATTTAAATCTGCTGATAGATTCCAAGCTCATTTTTCTATGATTATTGGAGAAGAAGAAGTAGAAAAAGAAGTTGTAAATATGAAGTGTAATCATTCTAAAGAACAAACTGTTGTACCTTTAGAAAATATTTTAGAATTTATTGAAAATCATTATGATGGGGGACATGATCATGAATAGAACACATAATAATGGAGAACTTAGATTATCAAATGTTGGTGAAACTGTAGAATTAATTGGTTGGGTTGCAAAAAAGAGAAATCTTGGTTCACTTGTATTTATTGATCTAAGAGATAGATATGGTATTACTCAAGTTATTTTTGGTGAGAGTTTTGAAGAAAGATTAAAAGAAGTAAAAAATGAATATATATTACAAGTACAAGGAAAAGTTGTAGAAAGATCATCTAAGAATTTAAAGATTCCTACAGGTGAAATTGAAATCGAAGCACAGGACTTTTCAATCATTAATAAAGCCAAATTAACACCGATGATTGTAAATGATGAAACAGATGCATTAGAAGAAACAAGAATGCAATATCGTTATTTAGATTTAAGAAGACCAGTGATGCAAAACAATATCATGACAAGACATAAGATTACAAGAAGTATTAGAGAATACTTGGATAATTTAGATTTTATTGATATTGAAACACCTTATTTAAATCGTTCTACACCTGAAGGTGCAAGAGATTTCTTGGTTCCATCACGTGTTCATAAAGGGTCATTCTATGCATTGCCACAATCTCCTCAGTTATTTAAACAATTATTAATGGTAGCTGGATTTGAAAAATATTATCAAATAGCACGTTGTTTTAGAGATGAAGATTTACGTGCAGATAGACAGATTGAATTTACACAAGTCGATGTTGAAATGAGTTTTATGTCTACTGATCAAATTCTTTCTATTGGTGAAGGTATGATTCAAAAAATTATGAAAGATGTCAAAGGAATTGATATTGAATTACCTTTAAGAAGATTGACATGGTATGAAGCAATGGAAAGATATGGTATTGATAAACCAGATACACGCTTTGGATTGGAATTAGTTAACTTAAATGAAGTTGTTAATGATGTTGACTTTGCGGTGTTTAAAAATGCCTTAGAAGCGGGTGGACATGTTAAAGGAATTAATGTTATTGGTGAAGCTCAAAATTTTTCTAGAAAGAAAATTGATCAATTAACAGAGCTTGCAAAAACTTATAAGGCAAAAGGTTTGGCTTGGTTAAAGGTTACAGAAGAAGGCGTACAAGGTCCTATTGCTAAATTCTTTAATGATGAACAATTAGAAAGATTATTAAAGGCAATGAATGCATCTTGTAATGACTTGTTATTATTTGTAGGAGATGTCAAATATGAAGTTGTATGTGATTCTTTAGCTGCTATCCGTAACTATTTAGGAAAAGAATTGAAGTTATATGATCCTCATACATTTGACTTTTTATGGGTTGTTGATTTCCCTATGTTTGAATATGATGATGAAACACAAAGATATTATGCAAAACATCATCCATTTACAAGACCAAAACAAGAAGATATTGATAAACTAGAAACAGATCCAGAACATTGTTTGGCTGATGCTTATGATATTGTTTTAAATGGTTATGAATTGGGCGGAGGTTCTCAAAGAATCTATGAACAAGATTTACAAGAAAGAGCATTTAAAGCATTAAGCTTTACACAAGAACAAATTGATGCTCAGTTTGGATGGTTTGTAGAAGCCTTCCAATATGGAACACCACCACATGGAGGATTCGCGCTTGGGTTAGATAGAATTGCGATGTTATTATGTGGATGTGATTCACTAAGAGATGTTATTGCATTCCCAAAAAATACAAGTGCAACTTGTCCGATGTCTAAAGCACCAACACCTGTTGCTGCTACACAATTAGATGAATTAGGAATTGAGGTGAAGGAGTATGAACAAGAGAATTAATGCTGTATTAGAACAAATGAATAAAAGAGGGTTGGATGATTTAATTATTAGTGATCCAAGCTCTATTGCTTATTTAACTGGATATCAAAATCATCCTGGAGAAAGAATGTTTGTATTGCTTCTTTCAATGGATGGAGACCATCATTTATTTATGAATAAACTATTCTATTTAGATCAAGAATTAGATATTGATATTGTTTGGTATGATGACACTCAAAATGGTGCTTTGTTGGTTTCTCAATATCTTCAAGATGCAAATTGTGTAGGTGTAGACAAGAATTGGGAAGCTAAATTCTTGATGACAGTTATGGAAAATAGCTCTGATGAATGTTCTTTTGAATTAGGTTCATTTTGTGTGGATTATGTTCGTATGAAAAAAGATGAAGAAGAACAGGATTTAATGAGACAAGCGAGTCTTAAAAATGATCAAGCCATTGATCGAGTAATTCAGCTTATTTCTCAAGGAAACTTAAGTGAAAAAGAAGTAGAAAATCAAATTTCTGGTATTTTTCAAAGTTTAGGATGTACAGGTCATTCGTTTTCTCCAATTGTTGGTTATGGTGCCAATGGTGCAGATGGACATCATGTGTGTGATGACACAATGTTAAAGCCAGGAGACAGTATTGTGATTGATATGGGTGGTATTTATAAAGGATATTGCAGTGATATGACAAGAACTGTTTTTTATAAAGAAGTGAGTGAACAACAAAGAGAAGTTTATGAACTTGTAAAAAAGGCAAATGAAACAGCCGAAGCTATGATTAAACCAGGGGTTAAACTTTGTGATATTGATAAGGCGGCAAGAGATGTTATAGAAGCAGCTGGTTATGGTGAAAACTTCAATCATCGTTTAGGGCACTTTATCGGTAGAGATGTTCATGAGTATGGTGATGTTTCTGCGTCATTTGATATGGAAGTAGAAGAAGGTATGATTTTCTCTATTGAACCAGGAATCTATATTCAAGGTCAATTTGGTGTGAGAATTGAAGATCTTGTTTTGGTTACAAAAGAGGGATGCGAAGTTTTAAATCATTATACAAAAGACTTGATGATAGTTGGATAGAGGATGTATTCATCCTCTTTTACATTGATGTAAGGAAATATATTAAAAATATTCTTAATAGAAATAGGCATGATGAATTATTTTCATTTCTACATTAAAAAGGAATAAATGTGCAAGATGTGTCAATAAAAATAAGTAGTCAAAAAAATTGAATAGAAAGGCTATAAAAATAATTATGGTATAGTGATGAATTTTATAGAAATATAAAAATTGAGAAAAACTTTTGAGAGATACAACACTTTTCCATAAAATTATGATAAAATAGAAATGAGGTGGTAAAAGTGTATTATTTTATTGGAATAAAAGGTTCTGGTATGGCTTCGCTTGCAACTATTTTATATGATTTAGGATATGAAGTTGCTGGAAGTGATATTGATAAATATATATTTATAGAGGATGAGTTAAGAAAAAGAGGTATTCCTATCTATTCGTTTGATAAAAATAATATTAAAGATGGGTATGATGTTATTATTGGAAATGCTTTTGATAGAAGTAATGAAGAGGTAGAAGCGGCTTTAGATAATCCAAATGTGAAAACACATACTTATTATGATTTTTTAGGACAGTTGATGGAAAAATATACATCTATAGCTATTGCAGGAACACATGGGAAAACGACAACAACTGGTATGGCATATCATTTGTTTAAAGAGTTTGATAAAACTTCAGTATTGATTGGTGATGGAACAGGACATGCTGTGAAAGATAGTAAATATTTTATTAGTGAAACTTGTGAATATCAAGATCACTTCTTGCATTATTATCCAACATATGCAGTGATTAATAATATTGAATTGGATCATGTTGATTATTTCAAGAGTATGGAACAATATACAAGTTCATTTGAAAAATTTGCAAATCAGGTTAAAGATACTGTTGTTGTGTGGGGTGATGATCCTTACTTGCCTAAACTTCACTATTCTTCAAGAGTTTTAAAGTTTGGTGTAGGTGAGAAAAATGATGTTGTTGCGAAAAATGTGTTGTTAAATGATCATGGATTATCTTTTGATGTTTATATTCATGGTGATTTATTTGGTCATTTTGCATTACCATTCTTTGGAATGCATATGTTATATAATTCACTTGCAGTGATTACATTAGGATATTTAGAAAATATGCGTGCTGATTATATTCAAGAAAGATTATCTACATTTAATGGTGTGAAACGACGTTATACAGTTAAAGAAATTGGGAACAATATATATGTAGATGACTACGCACATCATCCAACTGCAATTCGTTATGTTATAGAAGCAACACGTGAACGTTATCCTGGAAAGAAGATTGTTGCAGTGTTCCAGCCAGATCGTTTTTCTAGAGGGTTAAGATTTGCTAGAGAATTTGCTAAGGCAATGGATTTGTCTGATGAACCATTTCTTGTTCATTTTCCAGAGAATGCTAAAAAAGAGCCTGGCATTGATATAGATATCCATGAAATTGGACAATATATACCTCGAGCAAAAATTATTCATGAAGATGATGAAGCTGTTAAAATGTTAGCAAAACATGATAATTGTGTTTTCTTGTTTATGAGTAGTAAAGATATTTATAAATTAGAAGATATGTTGATTGAATATAAAGAAAGTCATTAGACTATATCTTAATTTATGATATAATGAGATTAGCAGAAAGGAGAATATATGGACGCAAAAACAATTAGTTTATGCATTTTGATGTTATCTGGTGCATTTGCTCTTGTCAGTTTAGGACTTCTTTTGATAAGAACGTCATCTGCCGTTAAAGAAGCAACTGTTTTGATGACAATGTTAGAAACGACAATAGATAAAGTGAATCATATTCTAGATGATGTCAATACAAAACTGGAATTGTTGAATACACCTGTAGAAATTGTAAGTGGAATTTTTTCGAGGGGATTTTTTGGTTCAGGTTTGTTTTCGATATTTAAAGTGTTAGGCTCTTTATTTAAAAGAAAAAAATAAAAGAAAGGTGAGAAAAATGAAATTAGGAAAGTTTATTCTTGGTTTAGGTATAGGTGCTGTTGCAGGTTTATTGTTTGCGCCTAAAAAAGGTAGTGAGTTAAGAGAAGATATCAAAAGAGAATCTTATAAGGCTTATGATCATTTAAAAAATTTAACAAAAGAAGATGTTGAAGCATTATTAGGACAAACAATTGAAACTGTAAAAAAGACAGTTGATGAATTTGATGTTGATGAATTCAAAGATACAACAAGAACAAAAATGAAAGAATTAGAAGCAAAATTAGAAGAATTTGCAATGCGTGTTAAAGAAAGTGATCAATACATGCAAGTAAAAGAAAATGTAGTGGAATTAAGTGAAAAAGTGAATGCGAAGCTAGATGAAGTCAAAACAAAAGTGGTTGATTCTTCATTAGATGATGATTATATTGAAAGCTTTGAAAATGAAATCGATGATGTTGAAGAAAAATTAGATGAAATCATTGAGGAAATTAAAGATTAATGAAAAAGAATATTACGATTTATGATGTTGCAAGGGAAGCTGGTGTTTCTCTTGCGACAGTTTCACGTGTTATTAATGGTGCGAATGTTGTAAAACCGGATACACGTGATCGTGTATTAGAAGCTATTCAACGTTTAGATTTCAAACCTAATCAGATTGCAAGAGGTCTTGCGACGAGTAAAACAACTACAATTGCAATTGTTTTTCCACAATCACTTTTTGCACATGTTAAGGATATGATAGGTGGAATAGGGGATACAAGCCGTCGCTTGGATTATAATGTAAGTATTTATACAACAGATGAAATTGGTGATGGTAACCCAATTGAAACAGTTATTGAAAAAGTTGTCAAGTCAAGAGCTGATGGAGTTATCTTGTTTAACAATGAAGAAATTGAAAAAGAGATTGAACTCGTTAATAAATATAAAATACCTTCTGTTGTTATTGGAACAAGAGTTTCAAGTGAATATATGGGATCTATATTTGTAGATGCGAAAAAAATTGCTTTTGATATTGTTGATAAGTATCTTGCTCAAGGTAAAAATGATATTGTTTTTGTAAGTCCTAAACAAAATTTGATTAGACCTGAAGACATGAAAGATGGTATTAAGGAAGCGTATAATAAACATGGATATACTTTTGATGAAGAACATCAAATTATTCATACATCTACTCATTATGAAACAAGTTACCCTCAATTTTTAGAATATTTTAAAACTCATAAACATGATCTTGTTTTTACTGGATATGATAAAGAAGCTGTATCAGTTGTGAATGCGGCAATTGATAATGGTATTTCTATTCCTGATGATATGGAAGTTATTGGAATGATGAATACAAGTTATGCATCAATGTGTCGTCCACCACTCACTTCAATTCATGTTCCAGTGTATGATATGGGTGCTCTTGCGGTAAGATTGCTTACAAAGATTTTGAATGAAGAAAAAATTGACGCAAGAGAAGTTTCTGTTCAGCATTTATTAATGCCTAGAGAAACAACAATTAATGATTAAAAGGCTTCGAAGGGAAGCCTTTTTGGAATTATATGAAAAAATCGCATACATATTCTCTTTTAAAAGCAAGAGAAAATATTATTACAAGATTATTTTTTGAGGGTTTAGCAGTTGGTCTGATTGCAGGATTAATTGCTGTTATATATAGGTTGATGTTATCAAAGAGTGAGGAATTCTTTTTTACAGCAATTGAGTTTGTGAAAGGGAATGCTTTATATATACTTTTATGGTTTGTTTTTTTAATTGTTATTGGATTTATTATTTCGCGTTTTCTAAAATATGAACCCTATATATCAGGTTCTGGGATTCCCCAAGTAGAGGCGGAAGTCTTGGGTTATATAGATGAATGCTGGTATAAAGTTTTGGTTTCAAAAATGATTGCTGGAACACTTTGCGTTCTTGGTGGTTTATCACTTGGACGAGAAGGTCCAAGTATTCAACTTGGTGCTATGGTGGGTAAAGGTGTATCTAAGTTTTTAAAAAGATTAAAAACAGAGGAAAGATTTTTGATGACTTGTGGAGGTGCGGCAGGTCTTGCTGCGGCATTTAATGCACCCTTAGCTGGGATTATATTTGCTTTAGAAGAAATTCATAAGAATTTTTCTACGACTTCACTTGTTTCTGTTATGTGTGCATCTTTGACAGGTGATTTTGTGAGTAGACAGATTTTCGGTTTGTCACCTACATTGCACTTTACAATTCAAGAGACTGTTGCTTTAAATCAATATATGTGGTTGATTATATTGGGAATTGTCACAGGAATATTGGCTGTCTTTTATAATCGTTTGACTATGGTAGTATTAAAGGTTTATGATTCTATAAAATGTATGCCATCTTATTTGAAGGTATTAATACCTTTAATGGTTTCAGGTGTTGCTGCATTTTTTATTCCTGAAATTATGGGTGGAGGACATGTGTTAATAAATGCATTAAACCAAAATGATTATATGATAAGCATGTTGATTTTCTTGCTTATTACAAAGTTCTTATTTTCATTGCTTTGTTTTGGTTCAGGGGCACCGGGTGGTATTTTCTTTCCGATGCTTGTTTTAGGAAGTTTGATTGGGGCTATTTTTGGTAAGGTTGCGTTAATGTTTGGTGTACCAGAAATATACTATCATAATTTTATGATAGTTGCGATGGCTGGTTTTTTTGCAGGCATTGTTAAAGCACCAATTACTGGTATTGTTTTGATTGCAGAAATGTGTGGAACATTACAGGTGTTATTGCCTATAGCTATTGTTGCATTTGTCTCTTATATGACGAGTCATATGTTATCATGTGAACCTATTTATGAAAGCTTATTACAAAGACTTGTTAAAGACAAAAAGACGTTTGATTATGCGAGTCAAAAAGAATTGTTAACATTTACTGTGGATTTAGGAAGTTATGCAGTTAATCAAACAGTTCATTCGGTTGAACTTCCACCAAGATGTCTTATTGTTTCTCTTGTTAGAGGTCAAACGGAGATGATACCACATGGTGATACACAATTCTATGTTGGTGATGAAGTCGTAGTTATTGTGGATAAATATCATATAGATGAGTCAGTAGAGATGTTGAATCATTTATTTACATATAAAAAGATGAAATAATATTGACTTCAAGATAAAAATTTAATATGATAATGTAAAGCGTTGAAAGAGACAAGTAGTTATGTGGAATTGTATAGAGAGCTTGTGGGTGGTGTAAACAAGTCAAGGAAGTATAGTGAATACACTCTGGAGCATCTAAGTGCAAAGCTTAGACGGTGAGTTCATCGTTATCAACAAAGAGTTATGTGAAAGCATATAAATAAAGGTGGTACCACGAGATTTCGTCCTTTGGGGTGAAATCTCTTTTTAATTCAAGGAGGAAAATATGAAGATTTATGATGAATTAGTGTGGAGAGGCTTAATAAAAGATGTCAGCTCTCCAGAAATTGAAGAGAAATTAAATAATGGAGGAATGACATTTTATATTGGGACAGATCCGACTGGAGATAGTTTACATATAGGGCATTTTTCATCGTTTTTGATTAGTAAAAGATTAAAAGATGCAGGTCATAATCCTATTTTATTGGTTGGTGGAGCAACTGGTTTGATTGGAGATCCTAAACCAGATACAGAAAGACCTATGATTACAAAGGAAGAAGTTCAACATAATTTTGAATGTTTAAAAAAACAGGCACAAGATTTATTTGGCTTTGAAGTTGTAAATAACTATGATTGGTCTAAAGATTTAAATTTCATTGATTTTTTAAGAGATTATGGAAAATATTTTAATGTGAACTATATGTTAAATAAAGATATAGTGAAAAGAAGATTGGATTTAGGTATTACATACACTGAATTTTCTTATATGATTATGCAAGCTATGGATTTTTATTGGTTACATGAAAATAAAGATTGTCATATGCAAGTTGCTGGACAAGATCAATGGGGAAATATTACTGCTGGTATTGAATTAATTAGAAAGAAAACTGGAAAAGAGGCTTATGGTTTTACAATGCCTCTGCTTACAAAAAGTGATGGAACAAAGTTTGGTAAGACAAATGGACATGCGATATGGTTAGATCGTAAAAAAACATCTCCATATGAAATGTATCAATTCTTTATTAACTCAGAAGATGACAAAGTTATTGATTATTTAAAGTTCTTAACTTTCTTATCTAAAGAAGAAATAGAAGAATTAGAAGAAAAAAATAAAACACAACCACATTTAAGAGAAGCGCATAAAGCACTTGCAAAAGAAGTGATTACTTTTATTCATGGTGAAGAGGCTTATCAAGAAGCTTTAGATATTAGTCAAATGTTATTCTCTGGTAAAATTCAAAATTTGACATTGGAACAAGTTCAATCTTGTTTTAATGGTGTACCAAGTATTGAATTAGAAGAAGATACAAAAATCTTAAATGCATTAGTCAAAGTTGGAGCTGCTTCTAGTAATCGTGAAGCAAGACAATTTGTTACTGGAGGATCTGTGTTGATCAATGGAGAAAAAATTACAGATATAGAATATATGGTTAAAAAAGAAAATGCATTTGGTAAAAAAGCAACAGTAATAA
The DNA here is from genome assembly GCA_002359025.1 of Erysipelotrichaceae bacterium UBA3379. Taxonomy (GTDB): domain Bacteria; phylum Bacillota_I; class Bacilli_A; order Erysipelotrichales; family Coprobacillaceae; genus UBA3379. The sequence goes on from DEPZ01000077.1 coordinate 14,715, forward strand.
GACGTGGTAAGAAAAATTACTATGTTATTAATCATAAATAGGAGGTTTTTATGAAAAAGTTATTTGCGATTATAGCATTATTTTCTATCTTACTTGTAGGATGCGCTTCAAATACAGAAGAAAAAGTTGCTAAAAATGGAGATTATGTTAATATTGATTTTGTTGGAAAAATAGATGGAGTTGCATTTGATGGTGGAACTGCTCAGGGATATGAGTTGAAACTTGGTTCAAATACATTTATTGATGGATTTGAAGAACAAGTTGTTGGTATGAAGATAGATGAACAAAAAACAATTAAAGTGACTTTCCCAGAACAATATACAGCTGATTTGGCTGGTAAAGAAGCGACATTTGATATAACACTTCATAAAATCTATAGAGAATTAAAATAAAAATGGGTCTTATGACTCATTTTTGTTTATAAACATATAAAAATTTGTTATTATATGAAATGGTGATGAAAATGGATGGTATTTTATTAATCAATAAGCCAGCAGGTATGACTAGTCATGATGTTGTTAATAAAGTAAGACGTGTTTTACATACAAAAAAGGTAGGACATTGTGGAACTTTGGATCCGGATGCAACTGGTGTACTTGTTTTATGTGTTGGTAAAGCGACAAAAGCTTTACAATTTTTAATGAGTGATTCTAAAGAGTATATAGCAACTTTATCTTTAGGTGTATCTACGGATACATATGATGCAAGTGGACAAATAACAGAAACTAAAGAGTTTCAAGGAGTTGAAAATATTGAAGAGACTCTAAAATCTTTTTTAGGAAAACAGAGTCAAATTCCTCCTATTTATTCAGCAATTAAAGTCAATGGTAAGAAACTTTATGAATATGCAAGAAATCAAGAAGAAGTGGAAATCCAACCAAGAAATATTGAAATCTTTGATATTGAACTTTTAAGTCAGCGTAATCATGAAATTGTTTTTCGTGTTCTATGTTCTAAGGGAACATATATTCGTTCTTTATGTGTGGATATAGCATCAAAATTAGGATACCCTGGGCATATGTCAAAATTGATTAGAAGTCGTTCGGGTCATTTTGCATTAGATCAATGTATAACATTAGAACAGTTAGAAAATGAGGATATTCAATTATTAAGTTTAGAAGAGGCTTTTCAAAGTTTTGATCAGTACGTGGTAGAGGATGAAAATATTGTTTATTGCGGAAAAAAGATTAAAAGTGATATTGATCATCAAGTTGTTATAATAAACAAAGAAGGGCATGTTCTTGCAGTTTATGGTCCAGATGGACAAGGATATCTTAAAAGTATAAGAGGATTATTTTAGATGGAAGTGATATATTTAGATGGTTCGTTATATGAATTTAATGAACCAATAAGCTGTGCAATTGGTTTTTTTGATGGAATTCATTTAGGGCATCGTCAATTAATTGATAAGGTCATAGAAGTTTCTAGTCAAAAAGGATATAGAAAAGCATTGATGACTTTTGATCATTATCCTATGTATGTTTTAGGAAAAGTGAAAGAAGAACATTGTCTGACAACTATACAAGACCGTCAATATCTTTTAGAACAACTTGGATTTGATTATTTATTTGTCATTCAATTTACCAAGGATGTTGCCAATATTTCACCTGAGGAATTTATAAGAAAATATATAACTTCATGCCATATCAAACATCTTGTATGTGGGTTTGATTTTCGATTTGGGAAATCAAATCAAGGTACAGTTGATTTTCTAAGACAGCAATCTGAATTTGATATAGATGTCATTGAAGAAGTTTTATATCGTGGAGAAAAGATCTCTTCAACACGTATACGTCATGTATTAGAAGAAGGAAATATTGATCATGTGACTGCATTACTAGGAAGATGTTATAGTATCCAAGGATGCGTGATAAGAGGTAGACATATTGGACATACAATTGGTTTTCCTACTGCGAATATAGATTATCAATCTTATTATCTTCCTCATAATGGTGTATATGCAGTCAAAGTTTATAGGCGAAATAAAGTCTATATAGGCATGTGTAATATAGGATATAATCCAACGTTTGAAGCGTTAGATAAAAGGTCTTTAGAAGTTAATATTTTTGATTTTGATGAAGATATATATGGTGAAATTTTAAGGGTGGAATTTTGTCATATGATTCGTTTGGAAAGAGCTTTTGCTTCTAAAGGAGATTTGGTTGATCAATTAAAACAAGATAAGCAATATGTTATAAATTATTTTGAAAAGATGTCTTTTTAGGACATCTTTTCTTGTTGGAATGAGTTTTTTAAAGCATAGAGGGTTTGTTGAATGATAAATAAATCATCTTTAAAGTCTTTATTATTTTGAAAGTTATCTAAGAAATAACATTTTTGATTTTCTATCTTTAGTAATGGACAAAAACCTTTGATACGATTGGTATCTACATTTTTATGTTCGTAATAAAGACCGATATAGAGTGTGTTGTTGTTTAATAATGTTATATGATTTAATAATAATAATATCTTTTGAAAGTTATCGCTTTTAATGTATTGATTACGTTCTTGTATGTAAAAATTAAAATAGAGATTATTTCCTTTAATCATTGTCATCACTTCCTTTTGTCATATTATAACTTATTTAAAAAAAACGTGTCTTTAAAAATGACGAATAAACACCGAATAATAGGGGTTTAAATAAAAAAAGTATATGATTTGCTTTTTTATATCTGTTTGTGGTTATAATAGATATAGATTTTAAGGAGGTTATATTTATGAAATTAAAAAATAAAATTATATTGATAACCGCTGCTACAAGAGGCATTGGATATAGTATAGTAGAAGCTTGTGCTAAAGCAGGTGCTACTGTATATATGGGGGCAAGAAATTTAGAAGTTGCTAAGGAGAAAGTAGAAAAACTTATTTTACAAGGATATGATGTACATTATGTTTACAATGATGCGACAAAGAAAGAAACTTATCATACAATGGTCGAACAAGTTATTCAAGAACAAGGCAGAATTGACGTGCTAGTGAATAATTTTGGAACATCTAATCCACGTACTGACTTGGATATGGAACACACAGACTATAATGATTTTATGGAAACATTGGATATAAATTTAGCAAGTGTTTATTTATCAAGTCAGGCAGTTATTCCACATATGAAAAAGAATGGTGGAGGAAGTATTATCAATATCTCTTCAATAGGAGGTCTCATTCCAGATATTGCAAGAATTGGTTATGCTGTTAGTAAAGATGCAATTATATATTTATCAAAAAATATGGCATTGCAATTAGGGCGAGATAATATTAGAGTCAATGTTGTTTGTCCTGGTCAAACAGCGACAGATGCACTTTTAAATAATATGTCAGAAGAATTCCAAGCATTCTTTACACGTCATACACCAATCAAACGAATGGCAAAACCTGAGGAGATTGCAGAAGCGGTTGTGTATTTTGCTGGTGATTTAGCGGCGTTTACAACAGGACAAGTCATAAGTGTTTCTGGGGGATTTGGTTTAGGTACACCGGTATATGGTGATTTGGCTGATAGAAAAGTTGATGAAAAGCATTAGATAGGTCATTTGAGTGGGCCTATCTTTTTTGTATGAATGTATGTATAATTGCATACATTATATTGAAATGTTTTTATATATTTGTTTAATAAATAAAAATATTGTTATTATTTTTATAAATAACAAAAATAATAACAAAAGTATTTGACAATTTGTTTTATTCATGTATACTTACATCATAAGCAAAATCCATATTGCTTATGATAAAGGAGGGGAATATATGAAAAAATTAAAAGTATTATTGTCTTTGTGCTTGTCTGCAACGATGCTGTTTGGTTGTGGATCTGGCGGAACAAGTGGAAAGACTTTCACATTTGCTAGTGAGCTTGATATTAAAAATCTAGACTCATCAGATGCTGATGACGGTATGTCATTTAATGCTATGCATGCATGTATCGATGGTTTAATGGGTCTTGATAAAGATGGTAATATCACAGGCGCAATAGCTGAAAAATATGAAGTGAGTGAGGATCAGATGACTTATACATTCCATATTAGGGATGATGCAACTTGGTCTAATGATGATCCGGTTACAGCAAATGACTTTGTCTATGCTTGGCAAAGAATTTTGAAGAAAAATGGAAATTATGCATATATGTTCGGTGGAGATGGTGCAGCGATTAAAGGTGTTGATGAAATCCTAACTAAGATGGAGAATAATCAGACTGTTACAGATGCCGATTATGATGCGATGGGCGTAAAAGCTGCTGATGATAAAACACTTATTGTAAATATTACAAGACCTATTTCTTATTTCCTTGAGTTAATGACATTCCCTTGTTATTATCCAATCAATGAAAAATTCTGTGTAGAAAAAGGTGACCAATATGCAAAAAGCGCTGAAAATGTTCTTTCAAATGGTGCATTTGTCATGACTGATTGGCAACCTGGTAAATCAGCAACATTTGAAAAGAATGATAAGTATTGGAACAAAGATGCAGTGAAGATTGATAATCTTGTGATGAATCTTGTTCAAGATGCTCAAACTGCAGCGACTAACTTTGAAGCAGGAGAAAATGATTTTGCTCCAATTAATTCTAACTTGGTAGATAAATATAAAGGTGAAGATTATTTTAAAACTATCAATGAAGGATATTTATTCTACTTACAATTGAATATGCAAAACAAAGATTTACAAAATGCAAATATTAGAAAAGCTATTTCATTAGCTATTAATAGACAAGATTTTACTGAAAATGTATTAAAGGATGGTTCTACTCCAGCAACTGGATTTGTACCTACTGGTTTATCTATCAGCCCAAGTGGTACTGATTTTAGAGAAGATTCAGGTGAATATACTTCTTATAATTTAGATGAAGCTCAAAAGGCGATGAATGAAGGATTGAAAGAATTAGGAAAATCATCTATTACTTTAAGATTAACTTATGGTACTGATGAATCACCTATGGATCAAATGGCAGAATATTTACAAAATGCTCTTACTAAATTAAATGGATTGAATATTGAAATGGTAGCAACAACAAAACAAGATAGAATCTATACAAAACAAAAGAATGGAGATTTTGATATTGCTTGTACTCGTTGGGGACCAGATTATGGAGATCCTACAACTTATTTAAATTTATTATTAGAAAATAACAGTAATAACTATGGTAAATATGTAAATAAAGATTTTAATGCAAAGATGGATGCAGCTCAAAACGAAAATGACGTTACAAAACGTTGGCAAAATCTTGTTGATGCAGAAAAAATCATCATGGAAGATTTACCAAATATTCCTGTATTTGAAAAAGGAACTGCTGTTTTACAAAATAGTAAGGTTACAGGTTTAGTTCATAGACCAGTAGGGGTTCCATATACTTTCACATATGTGGAAATTGTCGAATAAATGACTAAAGTATAGACACAATAGTCTCTATTGTGTCTATCTTTTAAAAAAGGAGGTACTTGTATGAGCCAAGAGACTCTCAAATATGTTGGTAAGCGTGTTTTGATTTCTCTTGTCACTTTGTTTGTTATTTTGGTGGTACTATTTTTAATGGTTAAGTTTTTACCAGGATCACCAATTAATAATGAGAAACTAACAGATGCTCAAAGGCAACTGATAGAGGCAAAGTATGGATTAGATCAACCGCTATTGATACAATTTGTTAATTATTTGAAGAATATGTTAACAGGTGATTTTGGTGTTTCTTATAATATGTATAAAGATATGCCAGTAGCATCACTTGTTGGTGATGCAGCAAAGATTTCATTTTTATATGGAATTAGTGCAGTTATCATTGGAACTGTTATAGGTATGGCCTTAGGAGTGTTTGCAGCACTTCATAAAAATACAATCTGGGATACACTTGCAACAGTTGTATCTGTTATAGGGGTATCAGTTCCTTCGTTTGTTTTTGCATTGTTACTGTTAATCTTTTTAGGATCTAAGTTGCATATACTACCTTTAATGTATAAATCAACCGATCCCATATATTCTTCAATCATGCCGGTGTTAGCTTTATCAGTTGGCGTTATTGCTAATGTGGCTCGTTTTACACGAACAGAAATGATATCGGTTATGAATAGTGAATATATGACTTTAGCGAAGGCAAAAGGATTGGATGGAAGAACTTTAATATTTAAACATGCTTTAAGAAACACTTTAATACCTGTTATTACAATTTTAGGACCTATTCTTGTCAACTTGATGACAGGAACAATGGTTGTTGAAAAGATATGTAGTGTTCCGGGTCTAGGTAAACTATTGATTAATAGTATTATGTCATCAGATCACAATATTATTCTAGCTTGTTCATTTCTTTATGCGGTAATGTATATTGTAATGATGTTAGTGATTGATGTATCTTATGGAATTATTGATCCAAGAATACGTTTAGGGAAGGAGGATTAGTGATGGATAAATTTGAATTTTTACCTAATGATTTTGAATTTGTTGGAGAACAAAATGATATCACAAAAGATACAGTTTTACCTGTAGAATCCTCTTTTAAAGATGCAGTGAAACGTTTTTGTAAAAATAAAGGTGCGGTGATAGGAGTTGTTTGTATTGTACTTATTACTTTGTTAGCGATATTTGCACCTATATTGTCATCATGGAAATTTGATGATTTAAATACTACTTTAAAGGATATTGCTCCAAATGCGACTCATTGGTTTGGGACAGATTCTCTAGGAAGAGATCTATGGACAAGATTGTGGGATGGAACAAGAATCTCTTTATTGATTGCTGTATGTGCTGTTTTAATTGATGTTGTTATTGGAACGACATATGGATTGATTTCTGGATATTTTGGGGGTAAGGTTGATTCTTGTATGCAAAGGGTACAAGAAGTGATTAATTCTATACCTTCATTGGTTATTCTTACTTTATTGTTAATGGTTATGAAACCAAGCATCTGGACAATTATTTTTGCTTTATCACTTACTGAGTGGATTGGTATGAGTCGTATTACAAGGGCACAAGTTTTAAAGGTTAAAGAAGAAGAATATGTGCTTGCATCAAGAACTTTAGGAGCGAGTGATTTCTTTATTATCTTTAAAGAAATCTTACCTAATATTTGTAGCCAAATGATTATTATGATTATGATGTCAATACCAAATGCTATTTTCTATGAAGCATATTTATCATTTGTTGGTTTAGGATTGCCTATTCCAAATGCATCATTAGGTACACTCATAAATGATGGCTTCCAAAGTTTCTTGATTTATCCATATATGATGGTCATTCCAGCAATTGTCCTTTCTATATTAATGTTGAGTTTTAATCTATTTGGGGATGGATTAAGAGATGCGTTAGATCCTACGATGAAGGAGATGTAATGATGGAAAAGAGAGAAAGAATACTGAAGATTAGAGACTTGAATATTTCTTTTCAAACTGATAATGGTAGTGTTAATGCTATAAGAGGTGTGAATCTAGATTTATATAAAGGTGAGACAATTGCTATAGTAGGTGAATCTGGCTCAGGAAAATCAGTTACAACAAAAGCTATTATGGGGATATTAGCAAATAATGGAAAGATAGATGGGGGATCTATAGAATATACATGGACTGATGTAGAAACTGGTGAAAAGATCACAAAAGATATTGTCAAAATGAGTGAAAAGGAAATTCAAAAAGAAATAAGGGGAAGAAAGATTGCGATGGTCTTTCAAGATCCTATGACATCATTGAATCCAACAATGACAATTGGAAAACAAATTATGGAACCAATGATTTATCATTATGGAAAAAGTAAAGAAGAAGCTTATCAAAGAGCTATTGAATTATTAGAAGAAGTGGGTATAACTGATGCTAAAAAACGTATGAAAAACTACCCACATCAATTATCTGGAGGTATGCGTCAAAGAATCGTTATTGCGATTGCATTGTCTTGTGATCCATATGTATTAATATGTGATGAGCCTACGACTGCATTAGATGTAACAATTCAAGCAAAAATACTTGAATTGATTCAAGAAATTCAAAGAAAAAATAATTTATCAGTTATTTATATTACACATGATTTAGGTGTTGTAGCAAAAGTTGCTGATTTTGTTAATGTGATGTATGCTGGCAAGATTGTGGAGACAGGAACGATAGATGAAATCTTTTATGATCCACGTCATCCATATACTTGGGGATTATTATCTTCTATGCCTGATTTAGATATGAGCGATGAAGAACTTTATACAATTCCAGGGACACCACCAAATCTATCACAAGAGGTGAAAGGAGATGCTTTTGCTCCAAGAAATCAATATGCATTAAATATTGATTTAAGAATAGAACCTCCTATGTTTGATGTACCAGGTTCTACTTCACATAAGGTTGCAAGCTGGTTAATGCATGAAAAAGCACCTCATGTAGAAATGCCTGCATCATTAAAAAAACGTATTGAAAAAATGAAGAAGGAGGGCTAGATATGGAAAAATTAGAACCTATCCTTGTTGTTGAAGATTTAAAACAATATTTTAAAATCAATCGTAATTATACTGTGAAAGCTGTTGATGGAATTTCTTTTGAAATTTATCCAGGAGAAACTTACGGACTGGTTGGCGAATCAGGATCAGGAAAATCAACAACTGGAAGAAGTATTATACGTTTATATAAACCAACTTCTGGGAAAATTGTTTTTAATGGAAAAGAAATTTCTGGAAAATTAGATAAGGAAACTGAAAAAGATTTGCGTATGAAAATGCAAATGATATTCCAAGATCCAATGGCATGCTTAAATCCAAGAAGGAAAGTTATGGATATTATTGCTGAAGGATTGGATATTCATAAATCATATTCGTCCTTAGAAGAAAGAACTCAACAAGTTTATAATATTTTGGAACTTGTCGGGTTATCAAAAGAATATGCATCACGTTACCCACATCAATTATCTGGGGGACAAAGACAAAGAATTGGTATCGCAAGAGCACTTATTATGAATCCAGATTTAATTATTGCTGATGAAGCCATTTCTGCACTTGATGTTTCTATTCAAGCGCAAGTGGTTAATTTAATGAAAAAGATTCAAAAAGAAACAAATATTGCATACTTGTTTATCGCACATGATTTATCCATGGTAAGATATATTAGTGATAGAATAGGTGTTTTACATTTAGGGCATCTGGTAGAAACAGGTACAGCCAAAGACATCTTTGAAAATCCTTTGCACCCATATACGAAATCTCTTCTTTCTGCAATTCCACAACCTAATCCACATGAAGAACGTGTTAGACAATCTTTGTCATATGATTATAAGACAAGTGGATTGGACTATCATAAAGGAAAACAACAAAAAGTATCTGATACACATTTTGTTCTTGCAACGGATGAAGAGTTTCAACGCTTCCTTGCTGATAAAGATTGTTGGTAAAAACAAGGGTGGGTGGTTATAAACATAATTATTCGAACTGTTTGTTTTTTTGTTAACCTCTAACCAAATGTATAAACTTACCACTACAATTGAATATGTTTATATAGGGGATATAAAACCATCGGCATAAATGCTGTTGGTTTTTTTCAATAAAACATATGTCAGATGATTTCTTTTTATATCATTTATGTTATAATAGAACAACTGAAAGGTTGTGATCACATGAATTTAGATGAATTATTGAATCCTAGACAAAAAGAAGCAGCAACATATTTGGATTCTTCATTACGAATTATTGCTGGTGCTGGGAGTGGAAAAACAAGAGTATTGACTTATCGTATTGCATATTTAATAGAAGAAATAGGAATAGAGCCTAGACGTATTCTTGCGATTACATTTACAAATAAAGCAGCCAATGAAATGCGAGAAAGAGTTATCTCGATTTTAGGGGATTATGCTTCAGGCGCACTATTATGTACAATTCATTCTTTGTGTGTACGTATATTGAGACAGCATATTCATGTTTTAGGGTATCCTCATAACTTTGTGATTATGGATGAAGAGGATCAAAAATCATTATTGAAAAAATTATATAAGGATATGCAAATAGATGCAAAAACGATTTCTCATAAAAGTTGTATTCATTATATTTCATCTATGAAAACAGCGAGAATCAAACCGGAAAAAGCAATGGATTTTGCAGGTGATTCCAAAATAGAGGAATTAAAAGCACATATATATAAAGAATATGAAAAATACAAAGAAGAACATTTTATGTTGGATTTTGATGACTTGATGTTGAAAACAGTTGAAATTTTTGAAAATTATCCTTCTGTTTTAGAAAAATGGCAAAAGAAATTTCAATATATTCATGTTGATGAGTTCCAAGATGTGGGAGAGATTGATTATTTATTGATTCAATATCTTTCTAAACAAGCGATTCTTTGTGTTGTTGGTGATCCTGATCAGACAATCTATTCATTTAGGGGATCTGATGTCAATTTTATTATGAACTTTGATAAAGATTTTGATAATGTGAAAACTGTTATATTAGATCAAAATTATCGTTCGACGAAAACAATATTGGATATTTCTAATAATCTTATTAGAAAAAACAAAAACAGATTAGAAAAAGATCTCTTTACTGAGGCTGATGAAGGATGTAATGTTATTCATTATTCAGGTGTTGATGAAGATAGTGAGGCAAATTTTGTGTGTGATAAAATTGAAGAAATCATACATAATGAAGAGGGTGCTAACTATAATGACTTTGCTATCTTATATCGAGCCAATTATTTATCACGTGCATTTGAACAAAAGTTAATTGCAAGACAAATTGATTATAAGATTTTTGGAGGGTTAAAATTCTTTAACCGTAAAGAGATTAAAGATGCTTTAAGTTATATTCGTTTAATGGTAAATCAAGATGATTTGTCATTTGAAAGAATTGTCAATGTACCAGCCAGAGGAATTGGCGACAAGACGTTACAAAAGATACAAAGCAAGGCGATTGATTATGGAATTAGTAATTATGAAGCTGTTTGTTTATATGCTGATGAGATTGGATTGACACCTCGTGTAAAAAAACAATTAAGTATTTTTGTTAAGTATATTGAAGAGGCAAAGCAGTCTAAGTTACCACTAGGCGATGTTTTTGAAAATCTGATGATTAATGTTGGATATATTGATATGTTAAAGAATGATCAGGATGATAATAGAATTCAAAATATTATGGAGTTAAAAAACTCTATTGTTAATTATATGAAAACTCATCCAGATAGTGCCAATTTCGAAAGTTATCTACAAGATATTTCATTATATACATCACAAGATGAAGTGAAAGATCAGCAATATGTTTCATTGATGAGTATACATATGGCAAAAGGGTTAGAATTTAATTATGTTTTTGTTGTAGGTTTGTCTCAAGATATCTTCCCAAGTTTTAGAAGTGTTTCAGAAGGTGGAGAAGATGGTATGGAGGAGGAAAGAAGACTTGCTTATGTTGCATTTACACGTGCAAAAAAACGTTTGTATTTAACGGATAGTCAAGGATTCAATTTTATGACAAATTCTCCAAAGATGGCTTCTCAATTTATTGATGAAATCGGTAGTGATAAAGTAGAACATGTTGGAAATCCTTCTAAGTTTAAAGCAAAAGAATTTATAAAACTTGGACCAACAGTTCAAGAGATGATTGGTGATAATCAAATTGATGATTGGAAAACAGGTGATTATGTAGAACATGATGTTTTTGGTAAAGGTGTTGTGGTGAAAGTTAATGGAAATACGTTAGATATTGCTTTTGCCATACCACATGGAATAAAAACGTTAATGGCGAGCCATAAGGCATTACATAAATTATCTAGTTAAATAAGAGGGAATTTTGTTCTTTCTTATTTTTTTCATGTTATTGTTTTATTCAATAGGTATTTTTGGTATAATGACGGTTGAAATGGAGTGTATTATATGTCGATGGAAAGATTAAATGAAATCAAAGCATTATTAAATGAATATAACTATCAATACTATGTATTGGATAATCCTACAGTATCCGATCAAGAATATGATCGCTTAATGCAGGAATTACAAAGTATTGAAATGAAACATCCAGAATGGATAACTCCTGATTCACCAAGTCAAAGAGTTGGTGGACAAGTCTTAGAGAGTTTTCAAAAGATTACTCATCAAAGAATGATGTTATCACTTGGAAACATCTTTAATGAAGATGAATTAAAAGAGTTTGATGATCGTATTAAAGAAAGTTATCCTCAAGCTCAATATGTTTGTGAATTAAAAATAGATGGTTTAGCTGTATCATTGGTTTATAGAGATGGAAAATTGCTTTATGGAGCGACACGTGGTGATGGAACTATTGGAGAAGATATTACTCATAATGTAAAAACGATTAAATCTATTCCTCTTTCTATTGATTATCAAGGCGATTTTGAAGTGCGTGGAGAAATCTATATGCCAAAAAAATCATTTAATGAGTTGAATGAACAAAGAAAGCAAAATGGAGAAGCTTTGTTTGCGAATCCACGTAATGCTGCAGCAGGAAGTGTTAGACAGCTTGATTCGAGTATTGCGGCTAAAAGAAAACTAGATGCATTTTTGTATATGGTACCAACTGCTAGTGAAGCGGGATGTACGACACATAAAGAAGCATTGGATTTTATTTCAAAACTTGGTTTTAAAACCAATCCAATGACAAGAGTATGTAAGGATATCAAAGAGGTTTGGGCTTTTATTCAAGAAATGACAGAAAAAAGAGACTCGCTTCCTTATGAAATAGATGGAATTGTTATTAAGGTGAACGATTTATCATGGCAAGAGCGTTTAGGTTATACAGCCAAGGTTCCAAAATGGGCAATTGCATATAAGTTTCCAGCTGAAGAAGTTGTTACAAAGTTGCAAGATATTATCTTTACTATTGGAAGAACTGGTCAAATTACACCAAATGCTGTTTTGGAACCAGTCAGAGTTGCAGGAAGTACAGTTCAGCGTGCTACATTGCATAATGAAGATAATGTTAAACATAAAGATATTCGTGTTGGAGATTATGTTGTGATTAGAAAAGCAGGAGATGTCATTCCTGAGGTTGTACGTTCTTTAAAGGAAAGAAGAAATGGAACTGAAAAAGAATTTGAAATGATTACAACTTGTCCATATTGTGGAACAAAGCTTGTTCGTAAAGATAATGAATCTGCTTATTATTGTTTAAATGAACATTGTGATTCTAAAAAGATAGAACGTATTATTCATTTTGCTTCTAGAGACGCTATGAATATAGAAGGACTTGGAGAGAAAATTATTGAACAGTTCTATAATTTAGGTTTTGTAAGATGTATTCAAGATATATATAGATTGAAAGATTATGAACAAGAAATTATGGATATAGAAGGATTTGGAAGAAAATCTATGAATAATTTGATTCAAGCGATTGAAAAGAGTAAGTCAAATTCAATGGAAAAACTTTTGTTTGGATTAGGCATTAAAGGCATTGGTGCAAAGATGGCTGATAATCTATCAAAAGAATTTAAAACAATGGATGCATTATTGGAGGCGAGTGCTCCAAAGCTATTATCTTTAAAAGATGTGGGAGAAACACTTGTTCAATCGATTGCACGTTTTAAAAGAGATGATGCGAGTATGCAATTGATTCAAGATTTAAAAAACATTGGTGTCAATATGACATATTTAAAAGAAACATCATTGCTTCAAGAAAGTATATTTAATGAAAAAACTGTTTGTGTTACAGGGACTCTTGAGCTTATGACAAGAAAAGAAATCAAAGAGTATTTGACACGTTTGGGAGCAAATGTGACAGGAAGTGTGTCTAAGAAAACTGACTTTTTAATCTGTGGGAAAGATGCCGGAAGTAAGCTGGAAAAAGCAACTCAATTAGGCGTGAAAGTGATGAGTGAAGCCGAGTTTAAAGAGGAGGTCGGACTATGAAAAAAATCATATGTCTTTTATTAGCACTTGTTCTTATTACAGGATGTCAAGGTGCTAAAGAATCTGTTCAAGAACAAACAGAGAATGATCCTGCAACAATGGATTCATTTGATGATTCTTATTATAAAATGATTGATTTAGGAGCAAGTGATTTAAGAGAAAGCTTTTATACTGATTATGGGAATAGTAATGATTTTAAGAATATAGGAAGAGGGTTACAGATTCTTTCTTCTCAGTATTTCGATACAAGTAAGTATTATATGAGTGAGGGTCAGTATATTGGAAGAAATCAAAAATCACAGCTCATTAGACGCGATGACAAAGGAACTTATAAATATACTTTGCAACCTGAAAAAGGAAGTCAACTGGGTGGAATAAATGAGCCGGTTATGGTCGAAAATATTCAAGAACAGGATTATTATATTAAAAATGGTAGTAAGTATGATTTAAAAGGAGTTTCTATTGCTGTTATATTAGATCCAACTGGAGGAACAGGAACAACGACATTGAGTGATAGTATTATAGAAGATTTTGGTAGAGAGTGTATAGAAAAGCTATATAAATATATTAGAGAAGCTTCTGATTTTGAAAAGATTAGAGATCTTCCAATCTTAATTACTATTTATCAAGGAACAAATTCATCTGTCTCTATGACAGATGGTCGTTATATTTTAAAAAGCTATTGTCAAAAAGGTCTTGGTGAAATTGAAAAAGTGAACTTTCAAACAGTTATTTTTTCAAGTAGTCAGGCATCAACTATTGATAAAACGACAGCTTCTGAGTTTGATGTGATTAAGACAAATTTAAAAAATGCATCAACTGAAGCAGCAGGACTTGTAGGTACTGCACAATATATAGATAATCATATTCAATCTATGAAGATAGAAGCAAATTTAAATGTAAAAACATATACAGAATTGTTGTATTTGACATCTTTGATTGCAGATAATATTGATTCTAGATTTTCAAATGATTTTAATATTAATGTTCTTGTTAAATCACAAGATCAACTAGAGGCTATTATTATTAAAGAAAAAGGTAAAGAATCAAAGACAACAATTTTAGAGTAGGAGGATAAAGATGAACGATACAGAAAAAATGTTAAAGGCATTAGGTCATAAAACAATGTTTAACATTACTGATGAAGAAATGCCTGCATTAGTAGAGGAATATAATATTTTTATGTCTCATGTCAAAGCATTAGAAGCTATTGATACTGATGATGTAGAACCTCTTGCATTCCCTTATGAAATTGAAACTACATTCTTAAGAGAAGATGATGCATGTCATGTGATTAGCAGAGATGATGCATTAAAAAATGCAAAGAGTATACAAGACAATCAAATTAAAGTACCAAAGGTGGTGGGATAATGATCCAATATAGTATAGAAGAATTACATGAATTATTTCAATCTCAAAAATTAGATCCAAAAACATATTATGATGAATTATTCCAAGAGGTTGATAAACAACAAGCAAGATTAAATGCTTTTGTTACAATTACTAAAGATAAAGCTTATGATGATTTAGATAAAGCTGATTATAAAAATATGTTAAGTGGTATTCCTTGTGTATTAAAAGATAATTATAATACACGTGGGATTTATACAACTGCTTCAAGTCGCATGTTAGAAGATTATAAACCTATTTATAATGCTCATGTTGTAGATTTATTAGAAAAGCAACAAGTTTGTCTTGTTGGAAAGGCTTCTATGGATGAACTTGCAATGGGTGGAACAAATAAATCAGCATTAACTGGTCCAGTATATAATCCATGGGATACATCACGTATTGCAGGAGGTTCATCTGGAGGAAGTGCTGCATTAGTTGGTAGTGGTGTTGTACCTTTTGCATTAGGTAGTGATACTGGAGATTCTATCCGTAAGCCCGCAGGATTTTGTGGAGTGGTTGGATTTAAACCAACATGGGGAAGAATTTCACGATTTGGAGTTATTCCTTATGCTTCAAGCTTGGATACAGTAGGTGCGTTTACAAGAAATGTAAGAGATATGGCTATTGTAACAGAAGCATTGGCTGGAAGAGATGATAGAGATATGACTTCTAGTCAAAAAGAAGTTCCACATTATTTGGAAAATCTAACTGATGATATTAAAGGCTTAAAAATTGCTGTGTTAAAAACAGTAAGTGATGAAATTAGTCATCCAGGTATTCGTGAAAACTTTGAGATGGTTGTAGAAAAGTTTAAAGAACTTGGAGCTGTTGTCGAAGAAGTGACAATGCCAAGGGTATTAATGAAAACAATTTTACCAGCATATACAATTATTGCGAATTCAGAAGCAACAAGTAATCATTCATGTTTAGATGGTATTAAATATGGGAATAGACAAGAGGGTAAAACAACAGATGAAGTTATGATAAATTCACGTACTCATGGTTTTGGTGCTCATATTAAAAGAAGATTTATTCTAGGAAATCTTGCTCTTGCAACTGAGAATCAAGAAAAAATGTTTAGAAAAGCTCAAAAAGTCAGAAGAGTTATTGTCGAAGAATTAAATAAAATATATAAAGACTATGATATTATTTTAACACCTAATGGTGGGGGAATTGCTCCAAAAGTTGATGAAGCATATGATGATCGTTTAAGTGATGAATATTTAATCTTAGAAAATCATCTGGTATTAGGAAACTTTGCAGGAACACCAAGTTTAACATTACCTTCTGGATTTGTTGATGAAATGCCTATTGCAGTTAATATTATGGGACGAATCTTTGAAGAACAAACTGTTTTAAATACAGCTTATGCATTAGAAAATGTATTAGATTTCAAAAATCAATATAAGAGGGAGGCGTAGTACAACATGAATTTTGAACAAGTCATTGGATTAGAAGTGCATTGTGAGTTAAAGACAAATTCAAAAATGTTCTCTAGTGCTCCGGTTACATTTGGTGAAGAACCTAATACACAAATCAATGAAGTTGATATGGGTATGACAGGAACAATGCCAGTATTAAATAAACGTGGTGTAGAGTTTGCAATTAGAGTTTGTCATGCTTTACATATGGAAATAGATGAATTATTATGCTTTGATCGTAAAAACTATTATTATTCGGATTTACCAAAAGGATTCCAAATTACTCAAGACAAAAGACCAATTGGTAAGAATGGATATATGGATATAGAAGTTGATGGAGAAGTTTCAAGAATTGAAATAGAGCGTTTGCATATGGAAGAAGATACAGCAAAACAATTCCATTTTGATGATTATTCATTAATTGATTACAATCGAGCTGGTATTCCATTAATAGAAATTGTTACACGTCCAAATATTAGAAATGGTGCTCAAGCAGCGGCTTATTTAGAAAAATTAAGACAGATTTTCTTATATACTGATGTTTCAGATGCAAAAATGGAAGAAGGATCTATGCGTTGTGATGTAAACATATCTATTCGTCCTTATGGTAGTGATACATTTGGAACAAGAACAGAGATTAAGAACTTAAACTCTATATCAAATGTTCAAAAAGCAATTGAATTTGAAGCTTTAAGACAAGAAAAAGTTTTGATTCAAGGTGGAGAAGTTTTACAAGAAACAAGACGTTATGATGAGGATATAAAAGAAACAGTTGTCATGCGTGCCAAAGGGGATGCTGTAGATTATAAATACTATACAGAACCGAATATTTTGCCTATTCGTTTAGATCATCAATGGGTTGAAGATATTAAGGCTCATTTACCTATGATGGCAGATGAAAGAGAAGAATTGTATGTTTCAAAACATGGTTTACCTCAAACAGATGCACATATTTTAGTGAGTTCGAAAGATGTTTCAGATTTTTATGAGGAAACAATTCAAACATGTAAAGAATATAAACTTGTATGTAACTGGTTATTAGGAGAAGTTCAAGCTTATTTGAATAAAGAGAATATAACTATTAATGAAACAAAATTGACACCTGAATATTTAGGGAAAATGATTAATTTTATTCAGGATGGAACAATTTCTTCAAAACAAGCGAAAAAGGTATTTGAAGCATTAATGAAAGAAGGAAAAGATCCAGAAATTATAATCGAAGAAAAGGGTATGAAGCAAATTTCTGATCCAAATACTTTAAGTCAGATTATTAATGAAGTTTTAGATCAAAATCCACAATCTATTGAAGATTATGCTAATGGAAAAGATCGTGCTGTTGGGTTCTTAGTTGGTCAAATTATGAAGAAGACTGGTGGACAAGCAAATCCAAAAGTGACAAATCAAATTTTAATTCAATTATTGAAAGAAAGAACTCAATAATAATCTTATATACATTCGCCATGTTTTTTGATACAATAAAAGAAGGTTGGTGATAAATATGGCAAAAAGATTTCATTTTGATGATGAAGAAGATATAGAAAAAGATGACTATGTAGATAGTCAAGAAGAACTGTTTCAAGAAGAAGATGACAGTTTAATTGAAGATACTTATCAAGAGGATAATCAATCAATGGTAAAAAAGAAAAAGAAATTTGTTTGGAAATGGTGGCACTATCTCATTATCTTTTTTGTGGCTTTAGTGATTGCTTTTTCAGTTTATATTTTTATGGCTTCAAATAATGATGGTCCAGTTTATGGAACAAGATGTGATGGGCTTGTTTCTATACCTGTTGATAATATAAAATCAGCAGAAGATACAATGAAGCAAACATACTCTGAAATACAATCTATTGATATGGAAATAGAGTGTCGTGAATTAAGAGTGGACATTACTTTTAAAGATGGGATGTCAACAAAGAAAGCACAAACAATAGCTGAAAAAGCTGTACAAACATTAGATGAGTTGGTTGGTCAACCTAAGGAAGATGGGAAAACTTATAGTCAGTTATTTGGAACAATTAATGGCGAAACACAATATGAAGTCGATGTCTTTATGGTTTCTGAAAATAGTGAAGATTTCCCAATGTATGGTATTAAACATACATCTAAAGATGATTTTAGCTATACGCTTGCATCAATAAAAGATAAAGAAAGTTATAACGCTGCAAGAGATACATTAGAAAAAAATGCAGAAAATTAAACGAGCTATGCTCGTTTTTTTGGAGGAATTATGAAGAAAAACGAATATATAGAAGCAAAGTGTATTGACTACAGTCATGATGGGCAAGGTATTTGCAAGATTGATGGTTTTCCTATCTTTGTAAAAAATATGTTGGTTAATGAGATTGGTAAAGTTAAAATCATTAAAGTTTTAAGAAATTATGCTGTAGGAAGACTAATAGAAGTTATAGAACCAAGTCCATATAGACAAAAACCACGTTGTCCGCTGTTTAAACAATGTGGAGGTTGTCATTTACAACACATGAATTCTCTAGGACAACAGTTATTTAAAACAAAGCGTGTTCAAGATACTCTAGAGAGAATTGGACATTGTTATATAGAGGTCAAACCATGCGTTATGATGGAAGAACCATGGTTCTATCGTAATAAAGTACAAGTACCTGTAGGAATGCAAGATGATCATATAGTGACTGGGTTTTATAAACAACATAGTAATGATATTGTTGCGATGGATACATGTTATATTCAAAATGAAGTATCAAATAAATTAGTGACACGTGTTCGTCAATTGTTAGAAGAAGTGCATGAAGTTCCTTATGACAAAGTTCATCATACAGGCAATATTAGACATATTCTTGTAAAATATGGATATCATACAGGTCAATTGATGCTTGTTTTGATTACATATCAAAAACAAATGAAAGGTATTAACTATATTATAGATGTATTAAAAAAAGAATTTACTGATTTAAAAACTATTGTACAAAATATAAATACTGGACATAATAATGTGATCTTAGGTGATGAAGTGAATATATTAGATGGTCCTGGCTATATTGATGATGTATTGTTAGGAAATACTTATCGTATTTCATTGAAATCATTTTATCAAATTAATCCAATACAAGTTGAACATTTATATCAAAAAGCTATTGAATATGCTGATTTTAAACCAAGTGATGTTGTTATTGATGCATATTGTGGAATAGGAACAATTGCTTTGTCACTTGCTAAATATGTAGATAAAGTATATGGTGTGGAAATTGTAGAACAAGCTATTCATGATGCAAAAGAAAATGCAATGAGAAATAAAATTGATAATGTTGAGTTTATATGCCGTGATGCTGGTGAATTTATGATAGAATTTACCAAAAAGAAACAACATATTGATGTTGTTATGGTAGATCCACCTAGAAAAGGATGTTCACAAGTTTTTCTAGATCAAATGATAACACTCGCTCCTGAAAAAATCATTTATATTGCATGTGATGTTGCAACTCAAGCTAGAGATATTGATTATTTACAAAACCATGGTTATCAAGCAATGATTGCTCAACCTGTTGATATGTTCCCACAATCTCATCATATTGAAAATATAGTGAAACTCATAAAAAAAGAAGCGTAAGCTTCTAGAAAAAACAATCTATCCCTTTATCTAGAAAGATTTTTTGATAATCTTTTAAATCATCTGGATAAAGGGCTTTTTTATTTTTATAGATATACTCTTTATTTAAAAGAGTATATTTTTTTTCACCAAATTGATGAAATGGTAAAAGTTGCACTTTAGAAATTCCCATATTTAAAAATAATTTAACAAAACCTAAAGCATCATCTAATGAATTATTAAATTCTGGAATAACAGGTATTCTAGGTAATATCTCAATATTATTTTCTTGACACCATTTCAGATTTTTTAAGATAAGTTCATTGTAAACACCGGTTTTTTGATAATGCTTATTTGTATCATAGTGTTTAACGTCAAAAAGTAATAAATCGAGCTTTTTAGCAAGTTTGTAAAAGAGACTTGGTTCAATATATCCCGTTGTTTCAATAGCAACATGAAGCTTATGACGATGTAATTCATCAATTAATTGTTCTAAAAAATGAGGTTGACTCATACCTTCACCACCAGATATGGTAATACCGCCACCAGATTCTTCATAAAAGTCAATGTCTTGTAGACATATATCAACGATATCTTGAATACTTTTATATTCACCTTCATAGCTCAATGCATCTTGATTACAAAGATCAACACATTGAAGACAGCCTATACATTTGTTTGGATTTATATGAATGAGATTGTTTTGATATGAAATAGCGTTTTGTGGACATGATTTCGTACAAGATAAACAACGAATACATTTGTCACGATCATACAATATTTCTATTTTATCTAATTGTGATTCGGGATTAGAACACCATTGACATTTTAAAGGACACCCTTTTAAAAAGACGGTAGTACGTATACCGGGACCATCGTGAATACTAAATTTTTGAATGTTAAAAATTATACCTTTTTCCATAATTATTCTCCTCTATGTTTTTATCATAACATACAAATATATAAAAGTAAACATTATGATTTCATATGAAACTTATTATATAATTATACGCAATATATATTGACTTTAAAGAAAAATATGATATTATAAAATTAATAATGAAATAAAAATATGTTTCAAACGAAACAAGGAGGAAAATCATGAAAAATAGTGAACACTTTGGTGATTTAACACCAAGAATGAATGAATTTAGAGAAAAGGTTTTAGATAAAAAACCTTATATCTGTGCACAAAGGGCATTGCTTGCGACAGAGGCATACAAAAAATATCAAAACCAACCTGCTGTTATGAAACGTGCTTTGATGTTAAAGAATATTTTAGAAAAAATGTCTATTTATATAGAAGATGAAACTTTGATTGTCGGCAATCAGGCATCTTCAAATAAAGATGCTCCTATATTTCCTGAATATACAATGAAATTTGTTATTGATGAATTGGATACTTTTGAAAAAAGAGATGGAGATGTTTTCTATATTACAGAAAAGACAAAAGAAGAATTAAGGTCAATTGCTGATTTTTGGGAAAATAATAATTTAAGAGCGAAAGGGGAAGCTTTACTTCCTAAAGAAGTGAGTGTGTTTATGGAAACAGGATTCTTTGGAATGGAAGGAAAACTCAATTCTGGAGATGCACATTTGGCTGTAGAATATGAAAAAGTATTACAAATTGGTTTAGAGGGTTATAAGCAAAGGGTTGAAGATTTAAAAGAGCATCTTGATTTATGTATACCAGAAAATATTGATAAATATCATTTTTATAATGCAGTATTAATTGTGATAGATGCAGTAAAAATATTTGCTCATAGATTTAGTGAACTTGCCAGAGATAAGGCCAGTCATGAAACTGGAAAAAGAAAAGAGGAGTTATTAGAAATCAGTCGTATTTGTGACAAGGTTCCTTATCACAAGGCAGATACTTTCCATGAAGCTATTCAATCTGTTTGGTTTATTCAATTAATATTACAAATTGAATCTAATGGACATTCTCTGTCTTATGGAAGATTTGATCAATATATGTATCCATACTTAAAACATGATTTGGATTTGGAAATTTTAAATGAAGATCAAGCTGTTGAACTTTTGACAAACTTATGGATAAAAACTTTAACAATTAATAAAGTGAGAAGTCAAGCCCATACCTTCTCAAGTGCTGGGAGTCCTATGTATCAAAATGTAACCATTGGTGGACAAACCCCAGATAAAAAAGATGCTGTTAATTTATTATCATTCTTAGTTCTTAAATCAGTTGCACAAACAAGATTACCACAACCAAACTTGACTGTAAGATATCATGCTGGGCTTAATAAGGAATTTTTAGATGAAGCTATTGAAGTTATGAAACTAGGAACAGGGATGCCGGCATTTAATAATGATGAAGTCATTATTCCTTCATTCATAGAAAAGGGCGTTAAAGAAGAAGATGCTTATAATTATTCTGCAATTGGTTGTGTAGAAACAGCAGTACCAGGGAAATGGGGATATAGATGTACTGGCATGAGTTATATGAATTTTCCTAGAATATTATTAATTGCTATGAATAATGGTGTCGATATGACTTCTGGTAAACGTTTTGTTGATGAATGTGGATATTTTACTGAGATGAAATCATATGAGGAGCTTATGCAAGCGTGGGATAAAGTTGTAAGACAGCTCACAAGAATGAGTGTTATTGTAGAAAATGCAATTGATTTGGCTTCTGAAAGAGATGTGCCAGATGTTTTATGTTCTGCCCTTACTGAAGATTGTATTGGAAGAGGAAAAACGATAAAAGAAGGGGGAGCTGTTTATGATTTTATTTCAGGATTACAAGTAGGTATTGCAAATATGGCAGATAGTCTTGCAGCAATAAAAAAACTTGTTTTTGAAGAAAAGAAGATAAGTACTCAAGAACTATGGGATGCATTATTAGATGATTTTACAAGTGAAGAAAGTCAAAGAATACAAAAATTATTGATTCAAGAAGCTCCAAAATATGGAAATGATGATGATTTTGTTGATCAGCTTGTTGTTGATGCATATGCATCTTATATTGATGAAATGAAAAAATATCCAAACACACGTTATCAAAGAGGACCAATTGGTGGAATTCGTTATGCAGGGACATCATCGATTTCAGCAAATGTTGGACAAGGATTTGGTACAATGGCAACACCTGATGGACGTAAGGCTCATACACCATTAGCAGAAGGGTGTTCACCAGCACATGGATGTGACAAGAATGGTCCAACTGCAGTATTTAAATCTGTTTCTAAGTTACCAACTCACGAAATTACAGGTGGAGTATTATTAAATCAAAAAGTGACACCACAAATGTTATCAAGCGAAGAAAACAAACAAAAACTAGAAATGTTAATGAAAACATTCTTTAATCGTTTAGAAGGATACCATGTTCAATATAATGTTGTGTCTAAAGACACGCTTATAGATGCACAGCTTCATCCAGAAAAACATAAAGATCTTATTGTAAGAGTTGCAGGATATTCAGCATTCTTCAATGTTTTATCTAAAGCAACTCAAGATGATATTATAGGAAGAACAGAACAAACGTTATAAGGAGAGTCGTTATGGAATTTATTATTGATACA
>DEPZ01000059.1:0-3324 GCA_002359025.1 Erysipelotrichaceae bacterium UBA3379
CCATGCCCGGCACACACAAAAAAGAGAAGTCAAATGACTTCCCCTATGCTTACACAGAATCAATACCTCTAATCATACTATTTTAAATATTGAGTATTTTCTAACATAACACCGCAACCTTCTGCAACACAGTCTAATGCATTTTCGGCTACAAATACTGGAACTCCTAAACCTTCTTCTAAGAATTTATCTAAGTTATGAAGTAAAGCTCCTCCTCCTGTTAAGAAGATACCTTTATTAACGATATCAGCTGATAATTCAGGTGGTGTTTGTTCTAAGACTTGTTTAGTTGCTCTTAATACCGTCATACAACATTCTTCTAATGCTTCTTGTGTTTCTTTAGCACTTAATACTATTGTATGAGGTAAACCAGTAACTAAGTCACGTCCTCTTACTTCCATTGTTGCATCTGGATCTGCTTCATAAGCACTACCAATATTGATTTTAATTTCTTCTGCAGTACGATCACCAATTAATAGTTTATATTTATCTTTTACAAATTTAATAAGTTCTGCATCCATTTTATCTCCAGCGATTTTTAATGAAGTACTTGTTACAATATCACCTAATGATAATACAGCAATATCAGTAGTACCCCCACCAATATCAATAACCATATTTCCAGATGGTTTTGAAATATCTAATCCAGCTCCAATAGCAGCAACTTTAGGTTCTTCTTCAATATAAACCTTTTTAGCACCACATCTAAGAGCAACATCTTGAATAGCACTTTTTTCAATTGAAGTAATATTTGATGGACAGCAAATAAGAATTGTTGGTCTAGAGAATACACCTTTTAAGTTTAATTTATTAATAAAATGAGTAAGTAAGATTTCAGTAATTTGAAAATCTGCGATGACTCCATCTTTAAGAGGACGAATAGCTTGAAATTTACCTGGTGTTTTTCCAAGCATATCTCTTGCTTCTTCACCTACAGCGATTGGTCTATTTGTTTCGGTATTAATAGTTACAACTGAAGGCTCATTAACAACAATACCTTCACCTTTGACATAGATAAGAATGTTAGCTGTTCCTAAATCGATACCAATTTCTTTTGATAATTTCATAAATATTCCTCCTATAAGCATTTCTATTGTAACATTTTTTGTGGTAAATACAAGAAAAAAATAATAGCGATTGAAAATCGCTATTGAATCGTATTGAGTGGTTGTCCAATGTATTTTTCAGGATTATATATTTGCTCATCTTTAGATAAAATAAAATGTAAATGATTCTTTAAATCTGCTTCATAAATATTCTCTCCACTTACACCAATGACATCTCCTTGTTTAACACTTTGATTCATTTCTACATTCACTTTAGACAAAGATTCATATGTTGTAGAAATATGATCAGTATTGGTAATTGTAACAACCCATCCCAATACAGGATCATTTGTTTTCTTTGTAACTGTTCCACTAATAGAAGCCAATACATCAAAAGATTGATTCTTTAATGCATAGTCTATACCTTGATTAGGTCTATAAACATCTTCAAATAAAATAAGGGATTGTTGTTGTTTAGATATATCATCATCTTTATTATAAAAATATCTTACAATACCTACTTCATCTTTTACAGGACTCTTTAATGTTTCAATTGTTTTTTCTTCTTTTTGAGAGATATCCTCTTTTTGTTTTTCTTCAACTTTAACAACTGATTCTTCTTGAAAACTACTTGTCTGTTCATCTAGTATCTTTTGTACAATACCAATACCACCTAGAAATAATGCTAATGCAAGTGATATACCTAATATCTTCTTATAATGAAATCTTCTCTTATTCATACTTTCACCTCAAATGAAGTATGGACAAAAGTTATGACTCTATACTTTCAATTTGAACATTTTGATAATAATGATGTAAAATTTCTTGATAATCCTTTCCTTCTAAAGCCATAGCTTGTGCACCATATTGACTCATACCAACACCATGCCCACTTCCATGCGTTGTAAACTTATATCCTTTTGAAGTTAATTCAATTTGAAAACATGAAGACGCTAAATTTAACTTTTCTCTTATTTCCTTTCCTGTATATTCTTTATCATTCACAACAACACTCTTAACATACCCACTCTTTGTATAAGAAGTAATATTCATTTGTATACTTGATACTTGAAATATTCTCGCAAGTTCTTTTTTCGTAAAAACTTTCGTTTTGGTATGATGAGGATCAATTGTCAGATCCCAATGACTATCTACTGACTTAAGATAACTCACTTGATTACTAAAATAATCTTCACTATTTACAGTATGACCATTACTACTAGAAAAAAACAAAGCTGAAATATATTTTCCTTGATATGTCATCACCTCTCCTTTTGTTTCATTAACAGCTTTTTCTAGTTTTTTCGTATATTCCTGGTACTTAGATTTCCACTCTTGCTTCCTTTCTTGATCACTTAAATACACTTGTGTATTTGTTGTATTATCTACTTTTAAATTTCTAGATAATACAAAAGTGCGACTGGCAACTGCCTGAGCTTTTAAAGCCTCTTCTTCAAAACTGACAGGCATTTCTCCTGATAGAACACCTATTAAATATTCTTCTAATGGAATAGTAGTCACTTCATTTTTTGTTTTTACTTCTACTTTGTACTCTTTTGATTGATTTCTTATCTTCTCTTTAGATTCTGTTTGACTAGGTGTATATGTATATGTTTCATACTTTAAAAATAAGAAACTCATACACAAACATAATATAAAAAGAAGTTTCACATATATTTTTCTCATATTAAAATATATGTAAGACTTCTTATATTAGAATTGAAAACTTAATGTTCCAAAAGATAAAATAAATGATGCAAATAAATACCCTAAAGCAACAGATGTTACAATATAAAATACATAGAACTCTTTGACTTTATTTGTCTTTATATATTTTTCAAAATGAAAACAACTTAATCCAATCATTGCCAGGGCAATAGAAATAATATATACAATAATATTTACAAAATGATAAATCATACTTTCCACCTCTTTTTCTTTCCATTATATCCATATTTTAGTACAATATCAATAAGGGAGGAATTGTTATATGGAATATTTTACTTTACCTCATACACATCTTAATGTTTCAAGACTCGCATTAGGTTGTATGAGAATTGCTGATAAAAGTGTAGAGGAAGTAGAAGAGTTAGTTATCACTGCACTTGATTCTGGTATTAATTTTTTTGATCATGCTGATATCTATGGTGGTGGTCAATCTGAAAAACTATTTGGAGAAGTTTTAAAGAAGCATCCAGAACTTAGAGAAAAAATGATTATTCAAACAAAATGTGGTATTGTTCCTGGAAAAAGATATGACTTTTCTAAAGAACATATT
>DEPZ01000059.1:3358-13291 GCA_002359025.1 Erysipelotrichaceae bacterium UBA3379
TAAAGAACATATTATAGAAAGCGTTAATAAATCATTAGAAAGATTACATACTCATTATGTTGATATCTTATTATTACATAGACCTGATGCATTATGTGATCCAAAAGAAGTTGCTGAAGCTTTTGATGAACTTTATGAATCAGGAAAGGTGAAATACTTTGGTGTTTCCAATCATACACCACTACAAATTCAATTACTACAAAAATATATAAATCAACCTATTATTATTAATCAATTACAATTATCAATTGTCCATTCTGTCATGATTGATTCTGGATTAAATATGAACATGAAAGAAAATTGGGCACAGGATAAAGATGGTGGAGTTTTAGATTTTTGTCGTTTAAATGACATTACTATTCAACCTTGGAGTGTTGTTCAAGCTTCATGGGCAGATGGAACTTTCCTTGATAACCCTCATTATCAAAAATTAAATGATGTCATGGAAAGTCTTGCAAAAGAATACAATGTAACGAAAGGGGCTATTGCTATAGCGTGGTTACTTAGACACCCAGCTTGTATGCAGCCAATATTAGGAACAACTTCTTGTAAACATTTAAAAGAGTTAGTTGAAGCAAGTCATATCACACTTACAAGACAACAATGGTATGATCTCTACCTCGCAAGTGATAAGCCTCTTCCTTAATAGGAGGATATGTGAAAATAGAATTAAAACCTTTTAATAAAATTAATCCTAATGAATTAGCCTATCATGCTAATGATATCAATGTACAAAAGTATCTAAGAAACTTTCCTTACCCCTATACACTAAATCATGCATTACATTTTATTGCTCATTCTTTAAAAAATCAAAACATAGAATATGCAATAGTTGTAGATGATATCTGTGTTGGATGTATATCCGCACAAATGAAAAAAGATATCTATATGTATAATTGTGAAATAGGATATTGGTTATCTTCTCATTATTGGAATCAAGGAATTATGAGCCAAGTCGTTAGAAACTTTTGTCATTATCTTTTTACAAACTATCCAATTCATAAAATATGTGCTGAAATCTTTGTAGAAAATATAGGTTCTTACCATGTTCTTACAAAAAATGGATTTGTACAAGAAGGTCATCTTATAAAGCATGTCTATAAAAATAATACATTTCATGATATTATATTATTAGGGTTAAGGAGTGATGATTTTGAATATTAGAAAAACGACATTACATGATATTCCTTCTGTAATGGAACTTATTTGTCAAGCACAAGCTTATTTTAAAAGTCAAAATATTGATCAATGGCAAGACGGTTATCCTAATGGTGATATCATTAAAAATGACATACAAAAAGAGAATAGCTATGTTCTTATTGATCAAGATATTATTGCATCTATGTATTTTGCAATAGAAGACGATCCTAATTACAATGAAATTGATGGTAATTGGTTAACCCAAGATCAACCCTATGCCATCATACATAGAATTGTTGTTAAAGATGAGTATAAAGGAAATAATATTGCAGCACATCTATTAGAATTTGCAATTAATGAATGTTTAAAATATAACATATCTAGTATTCGTATTGATACACATAAAGATAATTTATCTATGCAAAAATTTTTAGAAAAACATGGGTTTGCATACTGTGGTATCGTTACTTTAGAAAGTGGTGCATTCCGTATAGCTTTTGAGAAGATAGTAGACTAAAATACTTTATTACTGTAATAATTTAAAAGTATTTTTATAGTAAGATATAATACCATCTTTTTGCATACGACTCAGTTCACTACTTAATGCACTTCTATCTACACCAAGATAATCTGCTAGTTGTTGACGATTATATGGAATATCAAAAATTTTAGAACCTTGTTCTATAGCTTGAGATGAGAGATAAGAGATAATCTTTTCTCTCATTGTTTTTTTTGATAATAAAGAAAGTTTATGATTTAATATAATATTCTTTTTAGCAATCATTTCTAGTAAATTTTGTAATAAAAGATGATGAAAGTGACATGCATGAGGACAAACTTTTATAATATATGAGATATCTAAAAAGAGAACTTCACTATCTTGACATGCTATAACATTAACTCCTATATCATTTTGATTCACACATGCATAAGCTTCTCCAAATACTTCTCCTTCATATAAATGTGTAATAATCGAACTATTCCCCCAATAATCATTTCTAGTGATATGTGCTTCACCTTTGATAAGAATTCCTATAGAATGTATTTTCTCTCCACTACGTATAATTGTTTGATTTTTTTTATACTCTTTTTTATAACTATTCAAACATTCTAAAAGTTGTTCAATTTCTTTTGTATTTAATCCTTTAAATAAAGGATTATTTTTTATTATATCTATCATGTGGTTCTCCTTTCGTTGTAATTACAACATATTTGTTGGTTATAATATATTATAATGTGTTCGTAAATTCAAGGAGGATTATATGAAAAATATAGATTTTCAAAAAGTCATAGTATTAAAAGATATGATAGATATACATGAAGGACAAGTTTTAAGTCGTACTTTAAATCAAAATGAAAATGTATCTTTAACTTTATTTGGATTTTATAAAGATGAAATGATATCTACGCATCAATCTGATGGTGATGCACTTATTACTATTTTAGAAGGTAAAGCGCGTATTACCATAGATCATGTAGATTATATCGTTAAAACTGGTGAGTCTATTGTCATGCCTGCAAAACACCCACATGCAGTTTATGCAATAGAAAATATGAAAATGATTTTAACAGTAATTTTTTAGGAGGATTATATGGAAAATAAAATGTATTGTTTTCAATGTCAAGAAACAGCTGGAAATAAAGGATGTACACAAGTAGGAGTGTGTGGTAAAAACTCTACAACAGCAAACTTACAAGATTTACTTATTGATATAACAAAAGGTTTATCAAGTGTTTTAGTACAAGCAAGAAAAGAAAATATTGATATATCACGTGAAACAAATCAATGTATTAGTTTTAATTTATTTATAACAATTACAAATGCTAATTTTGATGATGAAATGATCATTCGTCAAATACATAAAACAATAGATATAAAAAACACATATCTACATCAATTAACAAATCATTCATCATTACCACAAAGTGCATTATATAATATCAATGATATAGAACAAAGATTAACTCAAGTAAGTATTCTTAGTGAAAATGATGAAGATATAAGAAGTTTAAAAGAATTAATTACTTATGCTCTAAAAGGTATGGGAGCATATAATAAACATGCTAATGCTTTAAACTACTATAATGAAGAAATAGATATCTTTATGCAAGATACACTAGATTACCTACAAAAAGATTTATCTCTTAATGAGCTTATTTCATTAGTTATGAAAACAGGAGAATATGGAGTCAAAGTTATGGCTTTATTAGATGAAGCAAATACTTCTACATATGGACATCCTGAAATAACAGAAGTTAATATTGGGGTAAGAAATAATCCTGGAATTCTTGTTTCTGGACATGATTTAAAAGATTTAGAAATATTATTAGAACAAACACAAGGAACAGGTATAGATGTTTATACGCATGGTGAAATGTTACCTGCTCATTACTATCCATTCTTTAAAAAATATGATCATTTTGTAGGTAATTATGGGAATGCATGGTGGAAACAAAAAGAGGAATTTGAAGCTTTCAACGGACCTATTCTTTTAACAACAAACTGTTTAGTGCCACCAAAATCAAGCTATAAAGATCGTATATATACAACAGGTGCTGTAGGGTTTGATGGTTGTACACATATAGAAATTAATGAAGATGGAACAAAAGATTTTTCTCAAATCATTGAACATGCAAAAAAATGTAAGGCACCTACTGAGATAGAAAGTGGTCATATCATTGGTGGATTTGCTCATGAACAAGTCTTCTCTCTTGCTAATCAAGTTGTTGAAGCTGTTAAATCAGGAGCAATCAAAAAATTCGTTGTTATGGCAGGATGTGATGGAAGAATGAAATCACGCCAATACTATGAAGACTTTGCAAAAGCATTACCACAAGATACTGTTATTTTAACTGTTGGCTGTGCTAAGTATAAATATAATAAATTAAATTTAGGTGATATTAATGGTATTCCTAGAGTTCTAGATGCTGGTCAATGTAATGATTCATATTCTTTAGCTTTAATTGCATTAAAATTAAAAGAAGTTTTTGAATTAGAAGATATTAATGAATTACCTATAATTTATAACATTGCTTGGTATGAACAGAAAGCTGTTATTGTTTTACTTGCATTATTATCTCTAGGTGTAAAAAATATACACTTGGGACCTACATTGCCTGCTTTCTTATCTCCTAATGTTGTCAGTTTCTTAGTAGACAATTTTAATATTGCTGGTATTCAAGATGTAGAAAGTGATATCAAAACTTTCTTTCCAAAGTCATCTCAAAGTCAATATACAAAAAATATGATTGTCGCAGATATATTACAATCACATCCTCATGCCACTCAAATTCTTACAGAAGAAGGATTTGGATGCCTCGGCTGCCCTGCATCTCAAACTGAAACATTGGAAGATGCTTGTTTTGTACACGGTGCTAATATTGATAATATTTTAAACAAGTTAAATAAAGGAGAATAATATGAGCGCATTTTTAGGAGATATTCATTATTGGTTATATAATAAAATTCAATACTTACAAAAAATAAACGATGTATTAATACATACATATCAATTGAATGATGAAGAGTATAATACCTCTGTTGATTATACTCTTCCATTAGAACAAATAATTGATTTAGATCAAATTCATGGTTCTTTAAATGATTTAGTTCAAGATGTAGAGCATAGAAATGCATTAATTATTAATAAAATACTCACACAAACATCTATAGAAGATGTCAAACAAACATATTATCAATTAGGTAAACAAAAAGCATCATTACTAAATAATGCTATTGAAGCATATGAATATATACATAGCTATCTACTAGATGGTATGCCTTGTGATCAAGGTATAGATATTATGATTCAAGATAAAAATCAAGTCATGTATGAATACAATCCATCTGTCCATTCATCTCTTATACCATTTTCCACACTACAAGCCCTTAGATCATCATGGATAGAAGGATTACTTACGCAATCACATATATCACTCGCTCAATTATCAAATACTCAATTTATCTTAAAATTGGAGGATTAAATCTATGTCTATTATAGAAAGATTAAAGGAAGAACATAATCAAATCTTATTATTCCTTGATACATTCAAACAAGATCTTATGAATTTTATGGAACACAATACTTTTGATAAAAATACATATCTTAACCATATTAAATTCATAAGAGAATTTGCTGATCAAAAGCATCATCAAAGAGAAGAACTCATCTTATTCAAATATATGGAAGAACACCTCGGTACACCTGCACAAAAACTTATAAGAAATGGGATGTTAGTAGAACATAATCTTGCTAGATACTATGTACTAGAACTAGAAAAAAATGTCATAGCTTATCATGATCACTCTTCATTAGATATTAAGCTTCATATTCTTGGTCTAGGATATGCATATATAGAATTATTAACAAGACATATAGAAAAAGAAAACAATGTTGTTTATCCATTTGCTTTAAGACAACTAAATAAAGATATCTTTGATAAAATGGAAAAAGAAGAACAACAATATTTAAAATAGACTATCGTTTGTGATAGTCTATTTTATCTTACATAAATAAGAACTAAGAGCTTATTTTTTCAAATAATCCACTAGCGAAATCAAATATTTCTTATCTGTCCAATCACAATTTTGCCCTACTGCACACATAAGAGCTTCCATCCACGGTTCATATGTACTAGGATCTTTTTTTGCAATAGATTTTTGCAGCATTTTACATAAAGTTTTGTCTACAAAACTCATTTTACTTTCGTTTGATGCACCTCTTGCATAAAATAGTGGAATATCTCTTAAATCACCTGTCAAATTATGTTCCTTAATTTCTGCTAACATACTCTCTTCATAAGAAGAAGCACCTACACATAATATAACTAATTTTTTATTTTTTAACTTACCAATGTTTTTTTTCAAAAAGTTTAACCCTGCTATTTTTGAAGCATATATACCTCCGCATAATATAATTATTTCATACTGTGACACCTCATTTACTTTTGCATTCGACGTTTCTATACAATGAAAATTCGTCATATTCCTAAGCCAATTAGCATATTTCTTTGTCGCCCCATATTTTGACTGATAGATAATAATTCCCTTTTCCATTATTGCTCTCCTCCTATATGTTTTTTAATTGATCTTGCAGTAATATTCCTAATGTTATGATAAAAACAGTATTAATTTTTTAACTTATTAAATATATAATCTACTATAATGAAATTATAAATATCATGATAATATTCATCTATCTCTATTATGTTAAGATTTACATAAATTTCTTCTAATGATTTAACTAGTCACTCTTTATAATAAAAAAAGGAAGTCTCTAAAACTTCCTACTAGATTATTCAATTGGTTCTTTATAAAATTTACCTGTAACTCCTATAGATTTCATAACATTAATAAAGACTTGTGGATCTTGTTGTCTTACCAGCTGGATAACATCTTTAATTTCATCAGCACCTACGACAGTATAAAGCATTGTTTTATCTTCTTTCATATAGCAACCTTGTCCTTCAAATCTTGTAACACCATGATGTGTAAATTCCATAATCTTATCTGTAATCAATTCAGGATTCTTTGTCACTATAAACATAGTAACTTGATGATCTTTTTTATGTAATCTTTCTATCACTTGTGTAGATACAAATTGGAATATAATTGAATACATTGCTTCTTCAAAACCAAATAATAAACCTGCTGTTGTTAGTATAACAACATTAATCATAAATACAAAGTTCCATGATGCTTTATTAAGTTTATGTGATAAATAGACAGCAATAAAATCTGTACCTCCACTTGATGCTTTACCATATAAAGCTATAACAATAGCAATACCATTTAAAATACCACCAAATACAGATACCAATAATGGATCATAAGTAATCGGTGTTACCGGTATTATATCTACTAAAAA
Source organism: Erysipelotrichaceae bacterium UBA3379 (assembly GCA_002359025.1). GTDB lineage: Bacteria > Bacillota_I > Bacilli_A > Erysipelotrichales > Coprobacillaceae > UBA3379. The sequence continues at coordinate 10,366 of DEPZ01000059.1, forward strand.
TGAATTCAAGACAATCATGATAATAGAATAGCTTGTAAACTTCTTCCCTATCATTTTAAATCCTATAAATGCTGGTATTGCATTTAATGCAATATTAATAACTGAATATGGTAAATTTATATTCATAAATTCTGCAGCACTTCTTTGGATTAACAAACTTAAACCAGTAAATCCCCCAGGTATTAAATTTCCTGCTCTAACAAAAGATTTAATATTAACAGACATAATCAATGATGCAACAAAAACACAAAATAATGAAAATAAATGCTTTTGCCACTCCTGTTGACCTTTTGACTTTGCGTAACTCATAATATCCTCCAACCTCATTTGTTCTCTATTATACTCTTGTATAAACATGAAAACAATATAAAAAGAAATTATTTTAAGGCAGCATTTCTACTGCCTTAATCGTCCCTCTTTTAATAATTTTAATAACTGTGCATTTTGCATTCCACTACCTGTGTAGTTATCTATACCATTGAGTCTAGCAAGTTCCCTACGTGATTCCATAGAAGCATCATATCCTATTTGTACTAATGCATCTACAAATGAATCTCCTTGATATGTTGGATTCGACAAATAATTTATTCTATTGATAATTGTATCATCATTTACCCATCCTAACCCATTTCCTATAAGATAAGGATTTCTTGCCCCAACTTCAATTCTTGTTATTGTTCCTGTATTCATATAAGGAATAAGTGGTGTTGTACTATCAGAAGATATAAAAACATGTTCAAATTCAACTTTATCACCTACATTATACCTTGGTTTTTCAGGTAATTGATTAAAGTTATTTAATCCTTGTTCTTGAATCTCTAATGGAAAATCTCTAAATGCATAGTTCATATCTACTGGCGCGTTGATACCCTCTACGAATCCTTTATCAGTATATTGCCACATATCAAATCCTTCTGCCCCTAATTCATCTGCATATCTTGCGACCCATTTTGTGTATCTTGAAAATAATGGGCCTGTTAATTTCGTTTTCCACCAATGATATGAAGCATAAAATCCTGGTAAATAATTGTGTCTTTCTAACTCTTTCGCAAACACTCTCGCATTTCTTTCTATTTGCTCATTGCTTAATCTCCCTACTCTAGGATCTTCTAAATCTAAATATATAGGATAAGCCATTTTATAATTTTGTATTAATCTCATAACATGTCTTGCTTCAGACAAAGCTTCTTGTTCATTCATTGCATAAGAATATAAATAAACTCCAAATGGAATTCCTAATCTTGTGCATTCATCTGCATTTCTTATAAAAGTAGGATCATCCTGACCTGGGATATCCTTACCATATCCAGCACGTAATATCGCAAAGTCTATATGTTTCTTGACTTGCTCCCAATTAATAATACCTTGATATTGTGATACATCTATACCATCTTTTATCATTTCTTAACCTCCTAAAATACTATATGTTAAATATTTCTATTTGTGATACATTTGCCTTATATTTTTAAAGTGCATATTTTATGCAATAAGAAAATATGTTAAATTATGTGATTACATTATAATTTTATTATTTAACAAATATTGGTACTCCCTATCTAATTTTTTATGTTATAATATGCTCGTCGAGGTGATTTAATGAAAAAAATAGTATTAAGTTTTCTAGCGATAACTTCTATCTTTGCTATGACATTATCATCTACAACAGTTAATGCTGTTGATTTTTCTAAAAACGAATCTAAATATATTAAATTATGTTCTTCTTCTTCTTTAAGTTCTAATAAAAAGACATGCGAAGAATTTAATAAATATCTAAGTAAAAAAAATAAAGAACTTAAAGCAGATATTCAAGAAACAAAAAGCGATTTAGAAGATACAAAAGATGATATAGCCGCAGTAGAATCTAAAATCAAAAAATTAAACACAGAAATTTCTCAAAAGGAAAAAGAAATTAACTATCTTTTATCATCTATATCAAAAGTAGAGAAAGATATAAAAAAGAAAGAGAGTCTTATGCATGAACGTTTATACGTTATGCAATCTCAATACAATTCTAATCAATTTGCAAACTTCTTATTTGAATCAGATAGTATTGAAGATTTCTTCTCTCGTTTAAGTAGTATCCAAGATATTACATCTTATGAAAAAGATCTTATCTCTGATTTGAATGAACAAAAAGCTGAACTTGATCAACAAAAAGTGACTTTAAAGAATGCTAGAGAATCTTTAAAATCTCAAAAAGGAAGTCAAGAATCATTAAAAGCTAACCTAAACAAATTAAAAGAACAACAACAAAAAGAAATTAAAGAAAATCAAGCTGAAGCTAAAAAAGTATCTGAAGCACAAAAGAAAATAGATGCTGCACTAGATGCATTAATTTCTAATGCACCTTCTGGTGGTGGTGGAAGTTATGTACCAGGTAATTCAGAAACTGGAAACGCAATCGCTCAAAAAGCCTTAAGCCAATTAGGTAAAAGATATTGGTGGGGAGCTGAAGGACCAAATTATTATGACTGCTCAGGTTTAGTATATTGGGCTCATAATCAAGCGGGTGTAAAAATTGGTCGTACGACAGCTGCTGGATATTCACAATCTGGTAAATCTGTAACTCGTTCACAATTACAACCTGGTGACGTTATTACATTTAGTTATGGTAGTGGTGTTGCTCATATCGGTATATATATAGGTGGTGGAAGCTTTGTTCATGCTTCTGGTAAAGGATCTGGAACAGTTGGACAATACCCAGATCAATGTGTAAAAACATCAAGTTTATCTGGATATTGGGAAAGATATGTTTATAATTATAGAAGACTATACTAATCATTACTCTTAAGATTTTTCTTAAGAGTTTTTATTTTGTTAATTTATATCTCATTAATTAAATTGTATTAAACCATTTAATTATATTTGCTTTAAGAAATTTAAATTTGTTCAGCAACTTCATATTATTCTTTAAAATGGAAAATAT
>DEPZ01000059.1:13457-38003 GCA_002359025.1 Erysipelotrichaceae bacterium UBA3379
TCTTATTTATCTTTCTATAATATTTTATAAATATTTCAATATATAAAATAGTAATAATATAATTAAAGCTGTGTTATAATATAAAAAAGTAAGGAGTGTGTATATTATGGATTTATCATTACATAAGTTTAAAAAAATTGGAAATTGTTACCTTGTCCCAGAAGATGTTTTTAAAGAGCTTATTGAAATATATAACACATACTTCTATCTTAGGCAGATAGACAAAAAAATTGAAGATATCAAAACTGGAAAAAGAAAAGCATATTCTGAAGTTGAATTTTTGGATGTTCTTGAAAATCAAGGACTATAAAATATAGCATAGTTTTTAATAAAGTGTAAAAGTATTTTGAATTACTCTTTTATATTGACTAGGACAAATTATATAAAGAATTACTAAACAAGTATTGAATCCCGATTACTTCCCATAAAATAATTGATATATTCTTGATATAAAAACTATTAAATGTGTAATAATGATATTCATCTATTAAAATCAATTATTTTAAACTACTTATTGAATAGTAAGTTAAATAGAGATGTTTCACGTGAAACATCTCTATTTGTTTTGACTATGATATTCATTATATACAATATTTTTTGAAATATTTCTTATCTTAGCAACCTCTTTAATAGCATCTTTAGGAGTATAACCTTGATTAATATAACTTTGAACATGGTCATAAATTGATATATCAAAAGTTTCTTCTATAGCAACTTCATGACTGCCTTCGACAATAAGAACCATTTCGCCCTTTAACTCATCAACTATATTAAATATTTCTGAAATAGTTCCCCTTATAATTTCTTCATGTTTCTTAGTAATCTCACGGCATAAAGCAATATTTCTATCACCTAAAATATCAAGCATAAGCTTAAGTGTTTTCTTTATTCTATGAGGTGATTCATAGAATACAATAGTTTCTTTATAATCCTTCAATGAAGTTAATTCTTTCTTTTTCTTTTTATCTAAGTGATCTAGAAAGCCATAAAACATAAAAGGTTGTGGACAAATTCCAGATACGATCAATGCATCCAGACAAGCATTTGCACCTGAAATAGGTACAACATTTATTTGATTGTCAATACATGCTTTGACAAGTTCATATCCTGGATCACTAATTGCAGGATAACCTGCATCACTTACTAATGCTATATTATGATTATCTAATAATAATGAAATAATTTTAGGAATAGATGAAGTTATATTATGTTCATGATGTGATATCAATTTTGTATTAATTTCAAAATGATTTAATAATTTTATTGTATTTCGTGTATCTTCTGCTGCAATATAATCAACATTTTTTAATATATCTATTGCTCTAAATGTCATTTCTTGAAGATTTCCAATAGGGGTAGCTACTAAATATAATGTAGGTTGATTATTTTCAAAACTCTTCTGTCTATTCATCTACTTTCTCTCCAAACATTCTTCTTACATCTTTTGTATATGATCCATCATTTTCATGAGCATACAATGGCTGTTCTATTTTAACACCTTTATTACCTTTATACATACCTTCAATTAAAAAGATATGAGATTCTTTCCCAACCCTTGGGTACACAAATTGTATTCTTTTTGGTTCTATATCATATTTTTGCATACAATTGATAATTTCAATCATACGATCAGGTCTATGTACCATAGCAAAGCGTCCCTTATTATCAAGAATCATAGCCGCACTTTTAATAATTTCATCTAAATTAATCTTAATTTCGTGTCGTGCAATTTGTAAATATTCATTTTCGTTAAGATTACTCCTCTCACCTACTTTAAAAAAAGGTGGATTACATACAACTAATTTTACTTTCTGTGCTGTTTTTACAAATTCTTTTATATCAGCATGTATAATACTAATTTGATTATCAAGATGATTTAATTCAATATTCTTTATAGCTAAATTAACTGCATCTTTTTGTATTTCAACACCTGTTATTTTTTTATCTGTTCTTCGTGATAATAATAAAGGGATTGCTGCATTATTTGTACCAAAGTCTACTATTTCATTTACATCTTTATTAAGAGTACAGAAATTAGCAAGCAATACTGTATCTAAAGAAAAGTTAAACATATCTTTTCTTTGTATAATTTGCATATCTTTATGTGCGAGTAAGTAATTAATGACTTCTTGGCTCATGCTTATGCTCCTTTGGTGGTAATACCTTTATTTCACTTAATGGAACACATAGAATATTACCATCAGAATTAATCTTTACTAGGTCACTAATAACATTTAAACCTTCTACTTTTACAATTTTATCTTCAAATCTCACTCTTGAACCAATTTTAGGAAAGCGTTGTTTTTCAATAGAATATGTTTCATCTTCATATTTTAAACAACATAATAATCTACCACAGGCACCTGAAATTTTCTCAATATTGATTGCAAGCATTTGATTTTTTGCCATATTAATAGAAACACCATCAAACTCACCTAAAAAAGAAGAACAACATAGAGGTAAACCACAAGAACCTAATCCTCCAACTATTTTAGACTTGTCCCTTGGACCTATTTGACGTAATTCTATTCTACATTTAAATACACTCGCAAGTTCCTTTAATAATTCTCTAAAATCAACTCTTGTCTCAGATGTATACATGAAAATGACTTTAGAAGCATCTAATGTATATTCGCAATTAACTAAGTGCATATCCAAATCGTATTCTTTAACAATTTCTTTGCATATTTCTAACGATTTCACAGCTTTTGTTTTATTAAATAAATGTAAATCAATATCTGCTCTATTCGCTTTTCTCTTTATTTTCTTTAATTCTGTATCTAAATTAAATTCTGATAAATCTTTTAATTCTGTAACAATTTCACCTAATTCTAATCCTCGTATAGTCTCAACAACAACCTTATCTCCTTTTTCTAAGTTTATATCTGTAGAAAAGTAGTAAGATTTTCCAACATTGTTAAAACGTACGAGTGCTAATTTTTCACTCATATATACTCCTCTCTATATTCTATACATTAAACTATCCATTAATAATAATACATTTGCATTTGTATTTAATAAATATATTGTTTCTAATACTAAATCAATTTTTGATATAGTCTCATCTACATTCATTGGGATTCTTTCGTATAAATCTTTAAAAGATGGATAAATTAAATCCATATTTTGTTTCACGTGAAACAAATCTTTAAATCCTAAAACAAGCATGTTTAAAAATAATTCTATTTTATCCTTTTCTTTAAACTCCTTCAATAAATGAGTCTGCACATTCACTACAAGATTCTCTCTATGAAAATACAGATCATCTATAAAATGATAGACTTCCAGTCTTAATTTATCAAATTCATCAGATTCAATATATTTTTCACAATCATCATATGAATCAAATAACTCAGCAAGAACATTCACTTCATCCTGAGATATATTTTGTTCTTTTAATTTAGATTTTAATAAAAGTTTAGATCCTTGTAATAATTGAATAACTTGACATCTTGATTGAATTGTCGGTAAAACTCTACTTAAGTTTTGACATGTAAATATAGAATATACGCCTGAAATAGGTTCCTCTAAAACTTTTAAAAGGCTATTCATTGATTCTACAGTTGAATTTTCTATATTCTCAAGTATATATATCTTTGCCTTACCTTCCATAGAAGATTTAGAAAATTGTTCTTGAATATATTCAATTTGAGATTTCTTAATTGTTTCCTTTTTACCATCAAAATAAATCAAATCACCATACTTATGTTCTTTAATTCTTCTACAATCATTACATGTATCACAGGCCAATATATCCTCATCACAAATAATACTTTCTGCAATATAATGTGCAGCAAGTGATGCATTCTTTCCTACCAATAAAAATGCATGTGGTATTTTTTGATTAGTAAAGCTTTTTAACAAAATCTGATAGAGAATGGGTTGTTGTTGTTTTAAATCATCTTTAAAACTCATAATAATTCTCTAATCATAGATAATGCTTGTGATAGTACACTATCTATATCTTGACTTGCATCAATTTTAACAATTCTTTCAGGAAATTTATCACATATAGATAAATATCCTTGATATACTTTTTGATGAAATTCAATATTTTCTAAATCAAGACGATTAATTTCTCTATCTTTGTTTGAATAAACTCTTTGTAATCCAATTTCTGGTAATACATCAAAGAAAATAGTACGCTGTGGTAATATATTTTCTGTTGCAAATAAATTCATTTCATATACTTCATCAACACCAATACCTCTACCAATACCTTGATATACCATTGAACTATCAACAAATCTATCACATATAACAATTTGTCCTTGATCTAAAGCAGGTAATACCTTCTCTACTAGATGCTGTCTACGACTAGCTGCATAAAGTAAAGCTTCAGTCTTTTTATCCATATTAGTATATTTAATATCATGAATAATATCACGAATTTTCTCTGCTATTTCTACTCCACCTGGTTCACGAGTTAATGTTACTTTATAACCTTCTTGTTCAAGTATTTCTTTCACTTTTTTTGCTATAGTTGTTTTTCCACTACCTTCTCCGCCTTCAAAAGTAATAAATAACCCTGGCAATTTTAACACCTCATTTCTTTATCTATTATATAAGAAAAATGCTAAGATATAAAGCATTATTTCTTATAAGAAAAACTGTAAAAATATGCAAATCAGAAAACCATAAATATCAAAAAAAGTAATCATTAAAATATGAAAAAGACTCATTGATAGATGTATAGGAAATATGATATTGGATATATAAATCCAAAGAATAGCTAATAATAATCTGATTATATATTTAAACAAAAAAAATCACCTCACTGAATATATGAGATGATTTATAATTTCTTTCTACCTTCTAATGATTTTAATAAAGTTAATTCATCAGCATAATCCAAATTGCTTCCTATTGGTAATCCATTAGCAATTCTAGAAGCTGGTATATTTTCTTTAGCTAATAATTTAGCAAGAAATAAAGCTGTTGTTTCTCCTTCTCTTGTAGGGTTAGTCGCAATAATAACTTCTTTTATATCACTATTTAATCTTTGAAATAATGAATGAATATTCAGATCATCTATTGTTTTACCATCCATAATAGACATAGTTCCATGCAAAACATGATACAATCCGTGATACTCTTTTAGCTTTTCCATTGCAAAGACATCTTTAGGTGATTCTACAACACAAATTGTAGATTGATCTCTTGTTTGATCCTTACATATATCACAGATTTCGTCATCACAAATATGTCCACATATTTTACAATAATGTATTTGCTTCTTAAAATCAACTAAAGCATGAGAAAATCTTTCTACTTTATCTTGATCCATTTGTAAAACATGATATACCATTCTTTCTGCTCCTTTTGTTCCAATACCTGGAAGCATTTTGAAGCATTCAAGAAGTTCTTCAAAACTAGTAGGATATTCCATAATTATAAGAATGCAGATACATCAACACCGTTAGTGATTTTATTTAATGTATCTTCCTTTTCTTTAGAAATACGTTTAATTGTTTGATTAATAGTGACAATTAATAAATCTTCAATATCTTGCTTGTTATCTACTGATATCATATCTTCTTGAATATGTAGTTCTTTAATTTCTAAATTTCCATTCATCTTACCAGTAATAACTTCACATTGAGATGAAAAATCAAATTCTTTTTCATTAAACTCTTTTTTAGCTTTATTTACCTTTCTTTGTAATTGTTGAGCTTGTTGTACTAAATTACCAAAATTCATATATTAATCCTCCTTAAATTCAACAATATCTCCAAATAACTCTAAAGCATACTCTTGTGCTTCTGTTAAATCGATTCTATCTAAGTCATACCCATCAATATGTTTTAATGTTAATTCATGGGGTTGTGGCAACATGTTTTGTTTCTTTAAATCAATAAAATGCTGTCTTGTTTTTAACCATTCATTGTGTTCTAATGCTATAAAACGATATTCTTGCCCCAATATTTCTTCTAGAAATGAACTCAATAACTTATAATTCTTATAATAATTGACAGCGTTAACAGCTGGTTGGAATTCAAATGAAATAATTAATCCCCCAGGACATGCAGCAACTGGTGTGCCATCACATAACATAGAAGCACTTTTTGCTGTATTTAAATTTGCAAGATATCTTTTAATAATTGGCCATCTTTCCTTGATTGAATCTAATATATCACGTCTTGCTTGAACAAGTATATTCATAATATCACCTTGATCTATTTCAATATTATCAGAAACCGGTTGAACTTGAGAAGTTTGCTCAAAGTTAAACTGAGGTATTATTTCTTTTTCCTCTGTCACTTCTTGCATAGGTTCGTCCATTGGTTCATAAGGCATATCTTCAATGATATCGTCTTGTGATAAATCAGGTGAAGGTTGTTGTACTTCCTCTTTCATTATAGGTTGAGGAATCACTTGTTTAACTTCTTCTACTGTTGGTTGAACAACTTGTGTTTTTACCTCTTTAACATGATTACATATTTTTAATATAGACAATTCAAAATAAATTGATGGTTGTATAACTTTAGCATATTTCTCACTTGCTTCCATTAAAATATCTATAAACTCGAAACACTCTTCACATGTAATATATGGGGCTATCATGTCAATATAATATTGAGATAGAACAAATAAAATATCAGTATCTTGAGTATTTTTATAAATAACAATATCTTTTAATATATCTACCATATCTAATGTAAGTCGTTTAATATCAATTCCATTGACCTTCATTTCATCTAATAAAGATAAAGCCTTTTGCATATCTTTAGATAGCAATATCTTTAAAAAGTCAATTTTCTTTTCTAGTGATACAATTCCATAAATATGATTGACATCTTGTACAGTTAAATGCTGATCATTATAAGCTAAACATTGTTCTAATATAGAAAGTGCATCACGCATTCCTCCATCAGCAAGTTTAGCAATCATTTGCAATGCATCATCATCACATTGATAATTTTCTTGTTCAATAACTTCCTTCATTCTATGAATCATATCTTCTTGACTTAATTTTGTAAAATCAAAACGTTGACATCTTGATATAATTGTAGGAAGTATCTTATGAGGTTCTGTCGTTGCAAGAATAAAGACAACATGTGCTGGTGGTTCTTCTAATGTTTTTAATAAAGCATTAAAAGCACCAGTAGACATCATATGAACCTCATCTATAATATAGACTTTGTATTTTCCTTGTGTTGGAGCATATTTGACTTTCTCTATAAGATTTCTTACTTCATCTACACCATTATTACTTGCTGCATCTATTTCAATAACATCAGGATGATTTCCTAATGTAATTTCTTTACAGTTTTCACATTCATCACAAGGCTTAACTTCACCAGTACAGTTAATTGCTTTAGCAAGAAGCTTAGCAATCGTAGTTTTTCCTGTTCCACGTGGACCACAGAATAAATAAGCATGAGCTATTCTATCTTCTTCTACAGCATGTCGTAATGTTGTAATAATATGTTCTTGTCCTGCAACATCTTCAAAACGTTGTGGACGATATACTCTATATAAAGTTTTATACGCCATATTCTCAACTCCAATCTTTTAAGATTATACCATAAAAAAAAAGAGAGAAAAACCTCTCTGCTAATAATTATCACCAATCAATGATAAAATATCTATAAATATATTAATAAAATCTAAATACAAATTTAAAGCACTTATAAAAGCTAATTTATCAAGATCTTCTGAATTTGCTGTTTCATAACTTGTTTGAATAGTTTTTAAATCATATAAAGTAATACCAGAAAATAAAACTAAATCAACCAATATAACGATATAATATAAAACTGGAGCATTAACAAAAAATAATATAAGATATCCTATAATTAACATCGGTAAAGCACTTAAGCATACCCTACCTACCATAGAAAAATCACTCTCTACATATTTTGTTATTGTATACAATAAACCAAAATAAGCACATGTTAATGCAAAAGCCAACGCAATCAAAGATAAACTAATAGAACTAAAGATAATAGAAAAAGTAATGCCAGATAGTATAGAATATATATAAAAGTATATTTTAGCCTTTTTAATCGATACTTTTTCTAATTGATGGGTAATATAAATAACTAACCCTATCTGTACTACTGAACAAATAATAAACACTGGAAAACTTGCAATATAAATATTTGTAAAGATCATAAGTAATGACACTACAAATGTTATTGATAAACCTGTAAACATCCATTTCATTATCTTAGATAAAAATTGATTATAAGAAATCGGATGAGTCATATATCGTTTATCCATAAAATAATAACCTCCTAATAATGATTTCTCTTTTGTTTAAAATATTCCTTAATCAATAAAGAACATTTCTCTTCTAATAATCCTGGTACAACTTCAGGAATATGATTAAAATCATGTGCCTTTAAATAATGAGTCAAACCATCCCATCTTTGAACCTTAGCCCCAAAAACAACTTTCTTCATACGAGATTGAATGATAGCACCAGAACACATCATACAAGGTTCTAATGTCACATAAAGCGTACAATCATCTAAATGCCATGATCCCAGCTTATAACAAGCTTGCCTAATAGCAAGTATTTCAGCATGAGCCGTAACATCTTGATTCATCTCTTTTTGATTATAAGTAGATGCAATAATTTTATCATCTTTAATAATAATAGCACCTATAGGAACTTCATCATATTGTTTAGCTTTCATAGCTTCCTGATAAGCCAAATTCATATAGTATTCATCGCACATTTGCATTCTCCTTAAAAAAAGCCACTACACATAAACGGACATTCTTAATGCTGCTACCTTCCGGTCCTGACATGGTTCAAAGCCGCCTATTGTAATGGCAAGCTCTATTATACCACATTTTAAATACAAATCAATAAGAAATTGACTTCATTTCTTTATAGATACTATCGATTATAAAAGTATAAATATATATATAAACTATTTTATTTCTTCTATATTATACTTTTTTATAAAATCATTATACGCTTGATTCCAATCTTGATAATGCATGTTTTCTCTTTGATCTGGTAAAGAATAATTATCTTTTATATATTTACCCATATACTTAGTCATTTTATAAGCACCATAATAATTCAAATGATTTCCCCCATCTCTAGAATCTGTTTTCCAATCAAATGCTGTATCATACTGATTGACATTGAAATCTATAAAAGGAATATCATAAGAATTTGCTATATCTTTTACAACATCATGTCTTTTACTTGTTGCTGAAGTTGCTGATGGAAACCATACAAATAAAACTTCTGCATTATTCTTTCTAGCAAGACTTATAAACTGATCTAAATAAACTTTTGTAATATATGTAATATTTGTGCTTCTGTTCTTTTTGGTCATATAATCAAACCCATCTTTATAAGGTTTAACATTATTATGATAAAGATAACCTTTTGCTTCCATTCTTGTCTTATAATAAGGACTCAAATCAAAGAAATCATTTGCTTTTAAATCCTTCCAACGACTATGATATTCAAAAAGTGGGAAATTATATTTTAATGCATTCGCTATAGCATCATCAACATCTAGAGCTTCTGATTTAGAAAATAACTCATCAACTTCTAAAATAACTAATTTAGGTTTTTGACATGTTAAAACTTCTTTTAACATGTAATAAGCTCCAAATATACTTTGTTGTGGTTCTGCTGAAACATAAGAGGGAATTCCTTGCTCTCTCCATAATTGTAATGGATTAAAAGCACTATATAAATCACTATTACCTATAGCTAAAACATCAATAGATTTCATATTTTCACCATAAAATCCTCTAGCAAACTCATACTTCATACCACTCAACTTATCATTATTCTTTGGCATAAATACAAGAGATAAACAATTTAATAATACAAAACATATCAATAAAAATGTAATCACCTTTACAAATTTCTTCATCTATTCACCTCCTAGAACTGTGCATATATAAAGCTTACAATATCATACCCTCTACCATAAGCACCAAATATAATCACAATAAACAAACCAACAATATAAAAACTCCATCTTGGTACAATATGCCATTTACCAACAGTTTCTCTAATATGTACATTTCTTTCTTTAAACAAACTGCTTATAAATACAATGACAACACCAATAACAACTACCCATATATCTTGAATAGATAAACCTAAATTCATCAACATATCCAAGTTAGCTTTACGAAAACAAGATATAAACATATCATAAGCAATTCCTAACGTATCTGCTCTAAATATCAACATACCAATGTTAACTATAACAATTGTTCTTAATATCTGAAATAATTGAAAATATTTTGCTTCTTTTTTTATATGTAACACATTTATAATTTTGATAAATACTGGTTCCAAAAACATACCTAAAATCATAATTATATAATAATACATACCATACATAACATACTTTATACTTGCTCCATGCCATAAACCATTACATATCCATACAAAGAATAAAGCTGTCGCAGCAGGTAATAACTTTGATAAATAATCATGATTATATTTTTTTACAAACTGATTAAATCTTTTAAAAGGTGCAGATAGTGATACACTATAAAATACATAATCTCTTAACCATGCCCCCAAAGTAATATGCCATCTTTGCCAAAAATCATTAATACTTTTCGCAAAAAAAGGTTGTCTAAAGTTCTCTGGTAAATTTACACTAAATATCTGAGCACTTCCTCTTACTATATCCATGCATCCAGAAAACTCAGTATATAACTGAATTGTATAAAAGATAATTGCAATAATAGTCGCAAGACCTTGATAATCTTGATGATTATTAAAGACTTGATTGACTAGCATATTTGCTCTATCAGCAATCACAATCTTCTTAAACATCCCCCATAATATTAATTGAACCCCATATGTTAAATTTTCATAATGAAATTCATGACCTTCATACAACTGATGAGCTACTTGATCATATCTTGCAATAGGACCTTCTACAATTGTAGGAAAGAATGATAAAAATAATGCCACCCTTGATAATTTATAATCTGCTTTATATTTTCCTCTATATACATCTATCACATAACTTATTGCTTGCAATGTATAAAAAGAAATACCTAAAGGTAAGAAAAGCTTTAACACATGTATATGCATACCTATATGATCTAATAAAGAAAAATTTAATATATCTATAAAGAAATTAGAATATTTCAAAATAGCTAATATACCAATATTGATACATAACATAATAAAAATGACTATCTTCTTTTGTACTAATAACTTTTCTTTAAAAACCTTCTTTTCTTGTCTATCTAAAGACTTCTTTACACATTGAAATAAATCATTGATTTTATCAATCCAAATGGCACCTAGATATACAGAAAGTGTTGTAATAAATAAAAACACTACTAACCATATTCTAGAACTTACCATATAAAATAAATAACTTGAACTTAATAAAACCACCCATTTATATTTCTTGGGAAATACTGTATATAATAGAAAAGTTATTCCCAAGAAACATATTAAATATACGTAAGATGTATAAGCCATTAATCTTCTTGTAAACGAGTGATAAGTGCATACATAGATTCAACAGATTGAAAATTCTCAGGTAATATATCTAAAGGTGTAATTTCAATATCAAATTCATCATTCAATTCAACTGTTAAATTCATAACATCTAAAGAATCTAAAATCTTATCATCAATTAAATTCTTTTCATTTTCAAAGTCTACTCCTGGTTTTAAATCTCTTAATATTTCTAATAATTCATTCATTTTATTTTCCTCCTTGATAATTTGCTTTTAAATATTTTCTATCTATTTTTCCATTTTGGTTATAAGGCATAGTTTTGAATTTTTTTATAATTTGTGGATACATATAGTTTGGAATCTTAGTAGAAATTCCTTCCATAATAGCTTGTTCATCTATACGTCCTGTATAGACCAAAACAATTTTATCTTTTGATTCATCATAAATAACTGCCACACTTTGTATATCTGGTAAAGAAGAAACGGCAGCTTCGATTTCTCCAAGTTCTATACGATATCCCATATGTTTGATTTGAAAATCTTTTCTTGTTATATAAATAAGTTCTTTTCTGTCATTATATTTCACAAGATCTCCAGTTCTATAAATAAGTTCTGGATAATAAGGATTAAGTGGATTTTGCACAAACGCTTCTTTAGTTTTTTCTGGATTATTATAATAACCTGAAGCTAAGAAACTTCCTCTAACACACAATTCCCCTTCTCTATCATCTAAAACTTCTTTATTATTTTCATCTAATAAAAATACATCACAATTCATACATGCTTTTCCGATTGGAAGAACTTCATCATCTCTAAACTCTCTATCAACAATATAATATGTACAAATATCTGTTGTTTCTGTTGGTCCAAATAAGTTTGCATACATTGCATTAGGGATATGTTTCATCCAATAGTTAAGTTGTTTGGTTGGCATTACTTCACCTGCAAATAAAATATTTTCTAAATATGGAAGTGAAACATAATCAAGCACTTTTAAATTAGCAATAATACATAATGCAGAAGGTACCCAATAAATTGTATTCACTTTTCTTTCATTCATATATTCAATGAGTTTAATTGGGAAAGAGAATAATTTCTTTGGTAATATGTGTAATGTTGCCCCGGAAATAATTGTACTAAAGACATCTGATACAGACATGCTAAAATAGAATGGTGTTTGGCTTCCAAACTGTGTTCTATCAGTTATATAAAATGTTTCTTTATACCATGAAGCATAATTCATCACACTTCTATGACTTACAACTGCACCTTTAGGTACACCTGTTGAACCTGATGTAAACAAAGCATACAATGGATCAGTATCGATAATCTGATTTCTTACTTTTTGTAACTTCTCTTCATCTAAGCAAGTATTCATCATATCTTCATAATAAAAAATACGTGAGTGAAATTGTATTTTATTTTCTTTAGCTTTTGATGTAATAACTGCAACAGGTTCTAAAATTTCAAATATCTTTTCTATTCTATCTATAGGCATTTCATAATCTATAACGACATAGAAATGACCACTATACACCACTCCAAAAAAAGCAGCTAAACTTTCTACTGTTTTTTCCATATAAACAGCTATTGGCTTTCTTTTCGATTCAAGATCAAGTAAATGTGTTCCTATCTTCTTAGCACTTTCTAAAAGATTTCCATACGTCATTTCATGATTTTCATCAGTAAATGCAACTTTTGTATATTTTTGTCGAACTGTAGATTCTAAAACGTCTAATATATTATTTTTCACTGTTATCCCTCCTTCTTCAATGCCATTCTAACAGATAGATGTGGAAAAAATGTGAAAAATAAAAATGTCAAGTGAGTTTTACCTCAAACTTGACACTTTTCATTATTTAATTAAATCTTTACCACCCATATAAGGTCTTAATGCTTCAGGAATAGAAATTGTTCCATCTTCATTATAGTTATTTTCAATAAAAGCAATAATTGCTCGCGTACTTGCAAGAACTGTATTATTTAATGTAGCAACATAATAAGTACCGTTTTCACCTTTTGTACGAATACCAAGACGTCTTGCTTGTGCATCTCCTAAAGTAGAACAAGATCCAACTTCAAAGTATTTTTGTTGTCTTGGAGACCAAGCTTCAACATCGCATGATTTTACTTTCAAGTCAGCTAAATCACCACTACAACATTCTAATGTTCTTACAGGAATATTTAAGTTTCTAAATAATTCTACTGTATAAGACCACATCTTATCATACCATTCCATAGCTTCTTCTGGTTTACATAATACAACCATTTCTTGTTTTTCAAATTGATGAACTCTATAAATTCCTCTTTCTTCAATACCATGAGCACCAACTTCTTTTCTAAAACATGGAGAATATGAAGTTAATGTAATTGGTAAATCTTCTTCTTTAACAATTTGATCTTTAAATTTACCAATCATACTATGTTCACTTGTACCAATTAAATATAAGTCTTCTCCTTCAATCTTATACATCATAGCATCCATTTCTTCAAATGACATAACGCCAGTTACAACATCACTTCTAATCATAAATGGAGGAATACAATAAGTAAAACCTTTATCAATCATAAAATCTCTTGCATAAGATAACATTGCTGAAGAAAGTCTTGCTATATCTCCCATTAAATAATAGAATCCATTTCCACTTGTTCTTCCACTTGCATCTTTATCTAAACCATTAAACTTAGCAATAATATCTGCATGATATGGTATTTCATAATCAGGTACAATTGGTTCTCCATATTTTTGTATTTCAACATTTTCACTATCATCTTTTCCTACAGGTACACTTGGATCAATGAAATTAGGTATTTTCATCATAACTTCTTTTAATTTAGGACCTAATTCATTTTCTTTAGCTTCTAATTCTTTTAAAGTATCAGCCATTTCTCCAACTTTTCTTTTATTTTCTTGGGCTTCTTCTTTTTTTCCTTCACGCATAAATTGTCCAATTTCTTTAGATAACTTATTACGCATTGCTCTTAATTCACTTGCTTTTGTAAGTGTTTCACGATATTCCTTATCTAATTGTAATGCTTCATCAACAAGATGTAATCTATCATGTTGAAATTTCTTTTCCATGTTTTCTTTAACAGCTTCTGGATTTTCTCTTAATTTTGCAATATCAATCATATATTTTCTCCTCTTCAATAAAATAAAAAGCACCCTTTTAAGGGACGAATCAATCGTGGTGCCACCCTCTTTTATATCATAAGATATCTCTATAGTGATAACGGAACTACCGGGAGTGATTAGCTCCTCTCTAAGGTAGATTTCAATAGACTACTATACTAATTTTCACCAACCATTAGCTCTCTATAATAATATATCTATTTACTTATCCTTTTCAAAGATTTGTTATTAAGATTATAACATAACAATATATAACTTCAACAATTAATTTTCTTTAATTAATGAATACATTCTCATATCATAAATCTTCCCATTTTTATACCCATTATTCCTTAGTACACCTTCAAATTGAAAACCACTCTTTTCTAAAACACGACAAGACGCATAATTAAATACAAATGGAGCTGCAAATATTCTAACAATATCTGTATGTTCAAAAACATATTGACATATTTGTTTCACTGCTTCACATGTTATAGAATTTCCCCAATAATCCTTAACAATATAATATCCTATTTCTGCAGTACGTCTATAAATATTATCCATACGTTTTACAGAAATACTTCCCACAACATGATTATCAACAATAATTGCATAAGCAAATACATTTTCTGGAGAAGATGACAACATCTCTTTAATATATTCTTTACCATCTTCTACAGTATATGGATAAGGTATTCCATCTGTAAGATTATTTTGAACATCTAAATCATTAATCGTATAAGCTAATTCACTAGCATCTTCTATCTTCCATTTTCTAATTTGACATTTCATAAATAACTCCTTTACAAAAAAAGACAGAATTTTATTCTGTCACTGTAATATTAATTTTATAATCATTTATATCATCAACAGATGATATAAATGTTTTTATAGTTGATTCTGCTTTTTCTTGTGCTTCATCTAATAAACCTTTTTCAATAACGTTCATTTCTACTTTTTCTTTTTGATCAATCGCAAATTGATTATAATCTTTAATACTTATAGGATTAAAAATATTCTTAGTTTCATCAAAAACCTCTATACTCTTTTCATCAATCTCATGACTTAAAACTTTAGCCTTAGGAACACTGATATTAATATTATTTCCAGATATTTTAATATCTACTAGACTCATATCAATTCCTGCCTTTAATTTACCATCATAAGATATAATAAAACTCTTTGTAGTAAATGGTACTTTCCATCCATAAAATGTTGCTTGATTTTCAAACTTACCCATATTTGTATAATTATACTCAACAGTTGCAAGTTCACTAATACTAGATATTTGTTGTGATAATAAATCAGAAGTCAATTTCGTAGGATTTTCATCACTCGGCCAAAATTTCCCAACTAAGAAAAATAAAACTGCAATCACAACTATTATAATTATATTTTTTACTGTTTGACTAATATGTACTTTTTTCATAATCTCACCTACTTTGACTACATTTTATGAAAGTTTACAAACTTTGTCAAATTATATCAATTATTATAGATTATAATTTTTGAATAAAGATAGAAAGAAGTATCATTGTATGATATAATTGGCCTATTATACCATATAATGGGGAGAATCGATATGAAATTAGTTTCAATACAAGAATGTGATATAGAAAAAAGTTATCAATTACATCAAACATTTGATCAAGATGAGAATGGATTTATAAATGATGCTTTTCATTTCACAAAAGAACAATTCAAAAATTATGTAAAACAGTGTGATGATTACTCTAAAGGTTTAAATTTACCTGAGGGATATGTACCTTGTACACACTACATACTTATAAATGATGAAGATGAATATGTAGGATTATTCAAATTTAGACATGAATTAAATGAATTTCTAAGAAATGGCCCAGGACATATTGGTTATGGTATTTCTAATAAATATAGAGGTAAAGGTTATGCGTCAAAAGGACTAAAGTTATGTTTAGATATAGCTAGAGATATGAACATAGATGAACTCTATTTAAGTTGTTATAAATCTAATCCTGCAAGTTTAAAAGTTCAACAAAATAATGGAGCATACATTCATCATGAAAGTGATGATCATTATCTAACAAGAATACCATTAAAGGATAAGGAGTTATAGTTCCTTATCCTTTTATTTTAAAATATCATTGATATAACTAAACTTCAAGAGTATAAACTAATGTACTACAAAAAAGAAGGGTACACTTAGACTTACTTCTAATCTTCTGGTACTAACTCTGTTTTCAATACTTTTTCTACAAGTCAATCTTTCTGATTATTCCTTTTTAACTATAATTTCTTGAATTCCTCACTATACTCTAATCTATATCATCTTGTTTGGTTAAATTACATTATAATAAAAAACAGATTATCTTTTTTGATAAAAAGATGTTTTTCTTTGAACTATTTCTCACAATATTTTTGAATAAAAGACAACTAGATTTTTAATAACATTTTAACAATTATAATTCATGACAATTACCTCACTCCATTGAATTTACAACTTTATTTTAATTAACTGACATTAATTTTTGTGTATGTTAATTTTACACTTACATTCATCTTATATGATTATTGAAACAGTATCTGTTTGTCATAGAGATTCTTGTACTTCCCATTTTTTAATAATAGATCATGTTGTGAACCATCTTCTACAATTCGTCCATCTTGGAACATAAGTATTCTATCTGTAAGTGTACTATTAATCAATCTATGTGTAATCAAAATTAATGTCTTGTCTTGGGTTATTTCACGAACCAATCCATAGAGCTGCTTTTCAGTATATGCATCCAATGATGCTGTTGGTTCATCAAGAATTAATATATCACTATCTTTTAATAGACTCCTTGCAATTGCAAGTCTTTGCTCCTCACCGCCCGATAATATGATTCCATCATCATGAAATCTTTTTGAATAATCTTTAGATAATTGTGTTTTTAAAAAGTCTAGATGAAAAGCTTCTAGGACTTGTTTAAGTTGTTCATCTTCATATGCATTTGCCATAGATAAATTTTCAGCTATCGTAAATGCCAATAACTTGTAATCTTGAAATGTTGCACTAAATCTTTTGATATAGTCTTCAAAACTCATATCATATATAGAAATATTATCAATGTATATATTGCCAGATGTAACTGGTAACAGCCTCAACAAAAGCTTTATAAATGTTGTTTTTCCAGATCCATTCTCTCCAACGATAGAAATTTTTTCTCCGTTATGAATCTCTAAAGACAAGTCTTTAATCGCATATTGGCAAGATTCGGGATATTGATAAGATACATTTTCAAAGCGAATTGTATTCCATGTTTTTATGTCTTTTCCATCTTGAGGTTTATGATATCGATCTATGAACTTGAAATATGTTTTAACATATATCATTGAGTTTCTTACATTGAATATCTCGACTCCAAATTCCTGAAGACTAGATAAAAAGTTTGTCATCATTGTGACATACATGACAAATGAAGATAAAGGAATTATTTTTTGAGAAATGCCATAAAATATATATCCATAGATAATTAAAAAACCAGCAATTTCTACAATATTTGATAGTGATAAATATGGAAACTGTTTCTTAAATCTTTCCTTATAGAATGGATAGATTGATTCCTGATTAAACTTTTCTTCAAATAATTCTTGAGCATTATATATTCTTATATCTTTGGCATGCTCATATCCTAAAAATAGTTCACCAAATCTAGAATACTTTCTTTCCAGCCTGAGTGTTTTATTCTCATATTCATATTGTATATCCAACACTTTCTTCTGGAAGAAGACATATGCGATAATGACACATAAAATAATCACTATAAAACTTTTATGTGTAAACTGTAGGATTGTAATTGTAGAAAGAAATATCAAAAAATTCCTCAACAATGTTGTAAGACTCTGTATCAATTTTCCAAATGAACCATACACCATGATTCCCCAATGCACTTTGTATATATCATCTTGGATTTGTTTATCTTCTAGATAATAATATGGCAAAGACATCAAACAATGAAACAACTGATTTTCAAATGAACAATCTATTTCCATTTGTTTTTCTTCAACATATTTGTTTATATTTTCCATGAGTAAATCAATAAGAAAATGAAAAGACAAATACATCATAGCGATTGTAAACACTTCTATATTTTGACTGATAATCGCCATACCTATATATCTAGAAACAACCATCAATAGTATAAACTGAACAAGATATAAGAAAAGTGACAAGAATTTCATAAGAAAATAGATTTTTGATACTGACCATCCGACTTTAATCATCTTCTTCATATTGTTCCTCCTCGTTTGAATATAATGATAATTGCATGTGATAAAGATGAAAATAATTACCTTTTAAATCCATAAGTTCTTCAAAAGTGCCTTTCTCTTTGATTGTTCCATCCTTTAACAAGAGAATGTGATCACAAAAACGTGTTGCAGCAAGTCTATGTGAAATCAATAGACACGCCTTATCATAGAAATGATTTTGAAAGTGTTGAAAGAATTTAAGTTCAGAGAGAGGGTCACTGGCACTCGTAGGTTCATCTAAAATCAAAATAGGTGCATTTTTATAAATTGCCCTTGAAAGGCAGAGCTTTTGTCTTTGTCCCCCAGAAAAATCAACGCCATGTTTATATAAATTTCTTCCAATCTTTGTATGCTTCTGATAGGGAAGTGAATCAACAAGTATATCCATTCCCATATCATGAATACTCTTATCAAACTTCGATTGATCTCCATCCAATTCCATAGAGACATTTTCTAACAAGGTGAATGGATATAAGTGTATGTCCTGAAATATAATAGAAATGTATTTTCTATATTTAAGTAATTCTATATCTTGTATATTCATACCATTTAAAAGTATCTTTCCATGTGTAGGTTGATAGAATCTACAAATCAGTTTAATTATTGTTGATTTCCCAGCCCCATTTATACCAACTAAAGCAAGCTTTTTACCTCTTTCGATTCGAAAGGAGATATTTTTTAAGATTTCTCGCTTACCATATGAAAAACAGACATTTTTAAATTCTAAAGATTCAAATTCTTCTTCATAATCTATTCCAAATAATAAGTTATTATCTTCATCATAGTCCATCAAATTAAAATAATAACTCATTATACCTTGATCTCTTTTTAAAAGACCTATCTTTTTTATAAAGAGCTGCATATACATAAAAAAAGAACTCATAAGACTAATGTAGAAAGTATATTCTACAAATGATAGTTGATTGTTAAAAACTAGTTTCATCAAAATCACGTACGTTAGTAATTGAAATAGAAAATTATTGAGATGGCGTATATCTAACCATTTCATATTCTTATACAAAGCTGTCTTTTCTTTATCAATTAATGATGAATAGATATTTGTATATTGATTTAATAACATTTTTTGAATTTGAAAAATTCTGATTTCTTTTGCATATTCATGATTACAAATTACATTTTGATATAAATATTTTTTCTTATACTGTAACACAGCCTGTTGTTGCACTTTGTCTTCCTCTATTTTTTGACTTTTAGATAATGTTAAATAGGAAAGTCCATTCAACAATAATACCCCAATGAATAGAATAAAATGTAGATGTAGACAAAGGATAGAAAATATCAACAACAACACAGAAATATAGAGAATATCTATACTGTTTTGGATAAAAGACTGCAAACCAAGCTGAGGACTACCCACACTTGTCTGTGATTGATTGATCAGTGTCAAAACTTTGGAATCTTCAAGATATTGATAAGGCAACTTCATGCAATGAACACCTAATTCTTGAATAAAAGAAAGTCTTAAATTCAATAAATCATAAAACAATGTCTTGCTACTATAAGTTTGAATAATTTTTATAATTCCAAAAACAACCAAAATAGTTCCAAGTATTATAAGCAGTATATTGTTTATTCGAGGCTGAATAGAAACATAGAGCAACATAGCAGGTAAAAAAATTGTAATGAATGAGGATAGAGTTTGAGATAAAACATATACGCTTGCACTTAATATAAAATGTCTTTTATTATATTTTTTACTAATACGAAATATTTCTTTACAAGTATCTTTATACATTTTTTCACCTTTTAAATACAATTTTTCACCTTATTATTAAACAACATATATTTTGGACACATTTTATTCATACAAATTGTTACATTTGGGCATACTAAACAATCATCGGTTAATTTTATATTTGTCCATAATTCATTTTTTTCTTTAAATATTTTGACTGTTTTAGATATTTCATCAATATATCCTATTCTATTAATTTCATCATACAATGCAACGGAACACTTATTTATATCTCCATTAGCTCTAAAAATAAAACTATATGGATAACTTGCATAACATGTTTCGCACAAAGGTGTATTTTTATTGTTTACAATTTTTAAACCACTACTTTTTGCCGCATTTAAATGTTCTATAAATATATCATCATGATCACTCTTAATAATATCTAAATTTTCATCATTAGCTCCTCCCATTTTTAAAACACGTTTTAAAAATACAGAAAATCTTTCATCATTGCCAATAATCTCTTTAAGATACATGTACCAATGGAAATCCTTATTTGTCGCTAAAATATTATTACGAATTGTTATATTAAATTTATATTTATTACAATCTAATAAATGTATTCTCTTAATATTATCTATGATTTTATTGAAAGTTGGACTCCCATTTACTAACATTCTAGTATCATCATGATGTAACCCATCTATGGTTATTTGATAACAAGTTATTCCAGCTTCTAAATATTGTTTAAATGACACCGTATTTAATAGATAGCCATTTGTAGTCATACCAGAAATAAATTTAATATTATATTTATTAGACATATCTCTAAAATATGCTGTTGTTTTTAGCACAATATCCTTACATAGTGTCGGCTCACCACCAAACCAAAACAAAGATACTCTTTTGATACCATGTTTTTCCACCAAATCAGATACAAATTCTTTTATAATTTCAATTTTGTTTTCATTCATTATTTTAGTATTAAAATCTTCATAACAGTATGTACATCTAAAATTACATTGTTCTGTAGGCATTATTGTAATATATAGCACTTTTCTCATAATACTCAACAATTGATTGTTATATTTTTCAATAAGTTTTATGTTAACAAGTATCTCTTGCTCGTATAATAATTTTTTTAATTCTGAATCAATATTATTTGTACCTTGTTTTTTCAATATATTATATTGTTCTATAAATATATCATCTTTCAATTTAATACAAGCATTATTTAAAGTATTGACAATAATAAGCTCATTGTCAATATATGTCTCTTTAATATTATTTATTATAAAATATTTCATAAAATCCCCTCTTTCAACTAAATATTTTCCATTTTTAAATATAACAAATCCATCTTTTATTCATGCAAAAATCACAATTTTTAAACCTATAAGAAACCATAATAACAGGAGAAGTATTACTATTTCATCAAATTATCTATTTTCTTAATTGAATTAGCGATAAGTTAAATATTGGTTATACTATCTAAATAATAAAAATAGAGTAAAGATGCAGTTTTTACTCTAGAGTGGTATCTACATAATTAATATATTTTAATCTATTAAAGATATGTTTTATACAGATACCCTAATAATATGTAAAACTACTTTTACTCTAAATTTATAATACTTAACAATTGCAGTTATTCAAAAATTCTAATAAATCAACATTAGTATTTGAATCTTTTGGCGTAATAATATCCATATTTTCCCCCTCCTTCATTATGCATTTAAGTCTGTGTTTTCAACACGAATACATTATAAAACGCCCTATGATGAAAAAAAAGAATCCTCCGTCAGCTGACATAAAAACTAATATGATTTATAAAAAACGAAGAAAAAATACAAACGAACGAATTACAATACCTACTGATATTCATATACCCAATTCCATCTAAAAAATTGAATTAAAATCATTTAAAAATTATATAAATAATATAAAGAAAATATAGAATATTATTATCTTGGATTACACACCAATACTAATAGATAGTAATTCATTTCTTATCAGCCATATATTAGATAATGCATTATTTATCTGTTCGAGTAGATCAATGCATAAAAAATAGCACTTTTTATCTTGATCAGAAAAGAGATATAGAGATTAACACAATAAAACATCAGTTATAAAATCTATTAAAAAAAACTCAAAAATATCATATTGATATATACATAGATTTCTAATAAAATGAATTTAATGAATTGAGGGGGAAAAAATTATGCTATTTACTGAAAAAAATATAGTAGACAAAGATATTCATTCATTATTATTAGGAGCTTTTATTCGTTATGAAAGAAAAAAACAAAATTTATCATTAAATTTTCTAGCTAATGAAGTTGGTATAACCAAAAGTTATTTAGGTGATATAGAACATGGAAAAAAAGTACCCGCTAAATATACTTTACAAAAAATTATGTCTACATTAGATATAGAATTTAATGATTCTATTTTATATAGACAAAAAATCATTCAAAAATTAATTGAATCATTTGAAGCATATGCATATGCTAATAGAGAAGAAATTATTAATGTTTATAATTCTCTAATACAAGAAAAAAGCCTCTATTCTTGTGCGTTTATAACATTCTATATTATTCAACTTTTACATACTTTATATATAGAAAATGATTTAGAAAAATCCTTTTCTATTATAGATATGATCAATCAATATCAATATCTTTTAGATAAGCAGGAATTATCTATATATTATATTTTAATTGGTCTTTATTACTATAAGAAAAATGACTTTGATGTATCTAAATCATACTATCTTCTATCTTTAGAAAATCATTTTAACAATAATATTATAATAGGTATGACATATTATCTTTTATCTTTAGATGAACAATATTTAAATAATTTAATAGATTCATATATGTATTGTGAGAAATCTATAGATTATTTTAAAAATACATATAATACTATAAGATTATTAGAACTAGATATTTTTAAAGCAAATTGTTATTCTAGAAATAAAAAATATGATAAAGCAATTTTTCTTTATGAATATGTACTAAAATATGCACATATACATCATTTATCAAGAATAGAAAAAATGGCTTATGACAATCTTGCATGGACTTATTTGAAAGTGAAAGATTATCATGAAGTCATAAAATACACAGAATGCTCAATAAAATCTGATAATGATTACTGGTTTAAGGAAGTATATACTTATATTCCTTATGCCTTATATAAGCTTAATAAAATTGATGAGTGTCTTAATGAAATAAATAAAAATTTAATCATATTAGAAAATAATTATCACAAATACTTTTTAAAAGCACTTCAAGAAAAAATTAAAAATAATGATAATTTATATGTTAAATATCTTAATACTTATTGTCGTTATTTAATACAATTTAGTAGTGATAATGAGATGTTAAAATGTATTTATGAAGAACTTCTAATATATTATAAATTAAAAAATGACTATGAAAATCAAATATATATGCAAGAAAAAATCATAGAATTAATAAATGAGTCTTAATTTCTGCGTATGCTGACGGCACATACTTCACTTTTATTTATAATATCTATATAATAATAAAATAGGAGGTAGAAATTCTGATGAAAAGAAGATTAATTATATTATCAATACTTTTATTGTCTATACCAATGTTAAACATAAATTATAATCATAACTTAAATAGTAATAATACATATGATAGTATTACAAAGTATGATTATAATAATGGAAATGATATTTAAAATCAAAAATTATAATTATCACATTCGAAAAAAGTATGCCACAAAGACATACTTTTTTTCATTATTCTTCTATTTCTTCCTCTGCCTTTTCTACAACTTCTACACTAGAAACAGTAGATCCTTCACTAACTTTAATCAATCTTACACCTTGAGTATTTCTTCCTGCAGTTTTTACTTGTTCCATTGGAAGTCTAATAACAATACCCTCACTTGTAATAATTAATAAATCTTCATCTCCCCTTACAGCTCTTAAAGCTACAAGTTGACCTGTCTTTTCTGTCGTATTAATTGTCTTAACACCTTTACCACCACGATGTGATTC
>DEPZ01000056.1:0-15773 GCA_002359025.1 Erysipelotrichaceae bacterium UBA3379
CTATAATATACATATGTTTTGATATAATTTACTTCTTTATTTTATAAAAAAATATCCACTAGCATAAGCTAGTAGATATCTCTTACCTTTATTAATCGCTTAAATCTTCTCCGTTAGTAGCGATAACTTTTTTATACCAATAGAATGAATCTTTTCTATATCTATCTAATGTTTTTAAATCAAATTCATCTCTATCTACATAGATAAATCCATAACGTTTAACCATACCTTCATGAGTTGAAATTAAGTCAACTGCAGACCATGGGCAATATCCCATCATTTCACAACCATCACTAATAGCAAGTCTTACTTGTTCTAAGTGTTTTCTTAAATATTCAATTCTGTATTGGTCATGTACTTTACCATCTTCAGTTAATGTATCATATGCACCAAGACCATTTTCTGTAACAATCATTGGTAAACGATATCTTGAATACATTTCACGAATAGTTGCTCTAAATCCCATAGGATCGATTTCCCAACCAAATTCAGTTGTTGGTAAATGAGGGTTTTTAAATCCTTTAAACATACCTTTTTCACCACGAGCAGTTTGTTGGTCAGCAGCACCATCACATTCAACAGTTCCATCTTCCCACTCGCAAGTAGCAGTATTGTAGTAGTTAAATCCAATAAAGTCAGGATGACCATTCTTTAATGCTTCAGCATCACCAGGAGCGAATTCAGGAGTTGCATCATGTTCTTCTAACCAAGCCCATACTAAGTTGTTATAAACTCCATATACAGCCATATCTAAGTATAACCAGTTTCTAACAGCATTATAGTTTTGTGCTGCTAAGTTATCTTCTGGTTTACAGCTAGCTGGGTAAACTAATGAAATATTTGGAGCAGGTCCAATTTTAGCACCTGGTAACATTTCATGACATAAAGCCATAGCTTTTGCTTGAGCAACTAACATATGGTGATTTTGTTGATAGATTTCTTTTAATTCATTTGTACATCCTTCAGGAATAGTTAAAGTACCAATAACTGGTCCAACTAAAGTTAACATATTTTGTTCATTGATTGTTAACCAATATTTAACTCTATCACCAAAGTTTTCAAACATAACTTTCGCAAAATTAACAAACCAATCAACAGATTCTCTATTAGACCAAGAACCACGTTTATCCAATGCAGCAGGCATATCAAAGTGGAACATAGTTACTAAAGGTTCAATTCCATATTTTAAACATTCATCAATTAAATTATTATAATATTCAATACCTTTAGGATTGATTTCTCCAGTACCTTCTGGAATAATTCTAGACCAAGAAATAGAGAAACGATAAGTTTTAAATCCCATTTCTGCCATTAAAGCAACATCTTCTTTATATCTATGATATTGATCTGCACAGACTTTTAAATCTGATGTTCCTTCAGGTACAACTTTAACGTCTTGACAAGAAGGTCCCTTACCATCTTCTAAACTTGCACCTTCTACTTGATAAGCAGATGTACTTGCTCCCCATAAGAAATCCTGAGGAAAAGGTTTTAATTTTTTGTGTAACATATAATCTCTCCTTTGTATTTATTTTTTACAACACTATTATACATAAAAGAGTGCTAGAAGTATATTTTTTACAAAATATGAAAATCATTATATATAATTAACAAAAAAGTCAGTAAAGATTATCCTTTACCGACTTCTATGATTCATATTCTTCCTGAAGAGTTTCCCATGTTTCTAAAAGAGATTCTAACTCTTGATTATAGTCATCAAGCTCTTTGACAACTTCGTTATATTTTTGATAATCATTTAAGACTTCATCTTGATGAAGTAAATCATTATGTTCTTTGATTTTCTCTTCCAAAGAAGAAATATCTTGTTCTAGTTTTTTAATTTTATTTCTTTGTTTACGCAATTCTGCTTGATTTTTCTTTTGTTCTTGATAAGAAAGATTTTTTGTTTTTTCTACAACGGGAACATCTTTGTTTAATATATATTGTGAATAATTTCCAGAATATGTATGAGAACCATGAGGTGTCATTTCGACAACTTTCGTTGCAAGTTTATTAATAAAATAACGGTCATGACTAATAAAAAGAATTGTTCCTTCAAAAGACAATAAAGCATCTTCTAAAACTTCTTTAGATTCAATATCAAGATGGTTTGTAGGTTCATCTAGAACTAAGAAATTACATCTTGATAATAATAGTTTCATTAATACAATACGTCCTCTTTCTCCACCAGAAAGCATATCAATTGTTTTAAAGACATCATCACCTTTAAACTGAAAAGAAGCGCAAGCATTTCTTATCTCTGTATTTGTCATACGTGGATAACTATCGCTTATTTCTTGGAAGATAGTCTTGTGGAATGATAAAGAAGTATGTTCTTGATCATAATATCCTATCATCACTTTAGATCCTAATTTGATTTTGCCGGTTTTAGGTGCTAAATCACCCAATAATATATGAAAGAGTGTTGTTTTTCCTATACCATTAGGGCCAATTAAAGCAACACGTTCTTGTTTTTTTACTTCAAATTCAATATTTTCAAAAAGTGGTTGTTCAAAATCCATTGATAAATCTTTAACTTTTAAAACATCATATCCTGATTCAACCAAAGGTTGAAATTGTATACGTATGGCTTGAGGTAAAGCATCTGGTCTTTCTACTTTTTCCATTTTTTCTAATGCTTTTTCTTTGCTTTCTGCACGTCTCACTTGTTTTTCACGTCCAAATGATTTTAATAAGTCAATACTATCTTGCATACGTTTGATTTCTTTTTGATTATTTATATAATGTTTGAGTTCAACTTCACGATTATGTTTTTTTAATTGTGCATATTGTTCATAAGAACATTTATATAATTTTGATTTACCATGTTCTATCTCTAATATCTGATTTGTCACCTGATCTATAAAATATCTATCATGGCTAACCATGATTAATGCATGTGGATAACTTTTTAAATAACTTTCTAACCATTCGATAGATTCTACATCTAAATGGTTTGTTGGTTCATCTAACAATAATAAGTCAGGTTTTAAAAGAAGTAATCTTCCTAGAGATATTCTTGTTTTTTGACCACCAGATAATATACCAATATTCATATCCCATGTATCTTCAGGAAATCCTAAACCTTTTAATACACCTTTTAATTGACTTTGATAACTATATCCACCATCTCTTTCAAATTCAAATGATAAACGATCATATTCTTTCATTATAGAATCTATATTTGTTGATTGAGACATTTCTTTTTCTAATTCACGAATACGCTGTTCTTTTTTTATTAATGGTAAAAAAACATCGAGCATTGCTTCATAGATTGTCATAGATGGATCTAAGGTATTGTGTTGAGAAAGATATCCAATAGTTGTATCTTTAGATTTAAAAATATCACCACTATCATAACTTTCTTCATCACATAATATTCGTAATAATGTTGTTTTTCCAGCACCATTGACTCCAATAATAGCGAGTTTATCATGATTTTCAATTTTAAATGTTATATCTTTAAGTAAATCATTTCCTTGAAATGATTTCTTTAAAGATGAGCATGCTAATATCATTTTCATCACCGCTACTATTGTAACATAAAGTGAATATGAATGAAACAAGTCTATACATTTGAATGTATTTATGTTAATATAATTATTGTATAATTGTATACAATAATTATGATAGATGGGGTGATGATATGAATTTAGCGTATAAGATATTAAAAGAACATTTAATTGAAGGGGAATTAATACCGGGGAATCAAATATGTATAAAAATAGATCAGACATTAACGCAAGATTCTACGGGAACAATGGCTTATTTGCAATTAGAAGCTATGAATATAGATCATGTAAAAGTAGATCAAGCTGTGGCATATATTGATCATAATATGTTGCAAACAGGATTTGAAAATATGGATGATCATGAATTTATTAGAAGTGTTGCTAGAAAACATGGGATTACATTTTCTAGACCTGGTAATGGTGTTTGTCATCAATTGCATTTGGAAAACTTTGCAAAACCAGGGCTCACTTTGGTGGGAAGTGATTCACATACACCGACATGTGGAGCTATGGGGATGATAGCTATTGGTGCAGGTGGATTAGATGTTGCTTTAGCTATGGCTTCAGGTAAGTATTATTTACAATGTCCTTCTGTAATGGAAGTAGAATTGATTGGTCAATTACCAAAGTTTGTTTCTGCCAAAGATGTAATCTTAAAGATATTACAGATGTTGAGTGTTAAAGGTGGAGTGAATAAAATTATTGAGTACACTGGTGAAGGGATTGCTTCCTTATCTTTAACAGATCGTGCAACAATATGTAATATGGGAGCAGAACTTGGTGCAACGACTTCATTATTTCCAACTGATCAAAGAACATTAGAATATTTAAAACAACAAAAAAGAGAAGAAGATTATCAGTTGTTACAAGCTGATCAAGATGCGCTCTATGATGAAAAGATAACAATTGATTTATCATCATTAGAACCTTTGGTTGCTAAACCACATAGTCCAGATGCTGTGACTTGTGTTAAGGAATTAGAAGGTTTAAAGATCAATCAAGTTGTGATTGGTTCATGTACGAATTCATCATATAGTGATATGATGAAAGTTGCACATATATTAAAAGGCAGACAAGTTCATGATTGTGTATCTCTTGTTATAGCACCTGGGTCATCAAGTATTTTATCTATGCTTGCAAAAAATGGGGCATTATCAGATATGATTCAAGCAGGTGCTCGTATATTAGAATGTGGTTGTGGTCCTTGTATAGGAATGGGACAGGCACCTATGAGTCAAGGCGTTTCTTTAAGAACAATTAATCGTAATTTTAAAGGAAGATCAGGAACAAATGATGCTTCAGTTTATTTGGTATCACCAGAAATTGCTGCTTTATCAGCGATAAAAGGCTATTTATCTTGTGAATTTGAAGAAGATATGTTTACAGTTGTAGAGGCTGTTCCTTTTATAAAAAATGATCATTTCTTTATTCGTGAATATGATTTACAAACGCCATTGTATATTGGTCCTAATATTCAACCAATAACAACCAATGGCAAGTTAAAAGATGATATTGTAGGACAGGTTATCTTAAAGGTAGGGGATAATATATCTACTGATCATATTGTTCCATCAGATTCAAAATTACTTCCATATCGTTCTAATATTCCACATCTTGCTAAATATGCATTTAGTAAAGTGGATCCAGAGTTTTATTCAAGAGCAAAACGATATGGTGGAGGATTTATTGTAGGTGGAGATAATTATGGACAAGGATCTTCGAGAGAACATGCGGCATTGATACCAAGTTATTTAAATGTGAAGGCAGTGATGGCTTTGTCTTTTGCAAGAATACATCGTTCTAATTTGATTAATAATGGTATTTTACCACTTGTGATAGATCAAAAGACATATGATGCCTTGAATACAAGTGATGAGTATGTCCTAAAAAATATAAGAGAGTCTATTATAAATAATCAAGACATTGTCATATGTCATAAGCAAACAAATAAGCGATATAAAGCGTCCTTAACTTTATCAAAGAGAGAAAAGGAAATGATTTTAGATGGGGGATTATTAAATATGATGAAACTTAAAGGGGGAAATCAATAATGAAAGCTGTATTCATACCAGGAGATGGAATTGGTGTAGAAATTGCTAGATCAGTATTGGATATTGTTAAAGCAATGAAATTAGATATAGATTTTCAAATCTATCAAGCAGGAGCAATGTGTCATCAAGAGACAGGAAAGCTATTTCAAGATGGATTAGAACAAGCGATTAAAGAATATAAATGGATTTTAAAAGGTCCAACAGCTACACCTATTGGTGAAGGGTTTAGAAGTGTCAATGTGACTTTAAGACAACAGTTAAAGACTTATGCTAATGTGAGACCTATCCATTCGGTAAAAGGTGTAAATAGTCGTTATGAAAATATCAATCTTGTAATTATTAGAGAAAATACGGAGGATTTATATAAGGGTATTGAATATATGGTTGATGATGATCATGCGACAGGTGTAAAATTAATTAGTTATAATGCTAGCAAAAAGATTTGCCGATATGCCTTTGAATATGCTAAAATGAATAATAGACATAAAGTCAGTGCTATTCATAAAGCAAATATTATGAAACTTACTGATGGCTTGTTTTTAAGAGCATTTAGAGAAGTTGCGAGAGAGTATCCAGATATTCAAACAGAAGAGTTGATTGTGGATAATACTTGTATGCAACTTGTGATAAGACCTGAACAATTTGATGTGATTGTGACAGAAAACCTATATGGTGATATTCTTTCTGATTTATGTGCTGGGTTAATCGGGGGACTAGGTTTTGCGCCTAGTGCAAATATAGGTGATCAATATCGTATTTATGAGGCAGTGCATGGAAGTGCGCCAGATATTGCAGGAAAGAATATTGCTAATCCAAGTGCTTTATTGATGGCTTTTTGTATGATGTTAGAAGATATGGGGTTTGTAAAAGAAGCACTATCTTTGAAGCAAGCATTATTAAAAGTTATTGAAGAAGGAAAATGCATAACACCAGATATTGGAGGAAATGCTTCGACAGATCAAATGACACAGGCAATTATAGAAAAATTGTAGGAGGGAAGTATATGGGTTTATTTGACAAAGTATCGCATGGTTCATTAGGTAATAAGATTTTTGATATATTGAGAGAACGTATTTTGAATGATGAGTATGAAAAGGGACAGAAGCTTAATGAACTTGCTTTAGCAAATGAACTTAAAATAAGTAGAACACCTATTAGGGAAGCATTAAAACAATTAGAATTAGAAGGATTGGTAGAAAGTATTCCGAATAAAGGAGTCTATGTAAAAGGATTTTCATCTAGAGATATAGATGATATGTTTGAAATTCGTTTAGCATTAGAAAGTTTAGCAATTACTTTAGCTATAGATAGAATGGATGAAGAACATCTCGCAAAAATAAAAGATGTCTTTGAATTAATGGAATTTTATACTATGAAAAAAGATCAAGAGAAAATCAATGATTTAAATATTCTTTATCATGAAACAATCTATCAAGCAACACAATCTCAATACTTTGAACAATTATTAAAAGATGTTCATTATTATGTTTCAGTGACAAGTCGACATTCTATTACGCAACCAGAAAGATTAGAAACTGCATTACAAGAACATCGAGCTATACTAGAAGCTATTTTAGCTAAAAATAAAGAACAAGCAAAAGATACAATACAAAAGCATATAAGAAAAACTCAATTATTAGTAAGAAACTACTATGCGAGTAAAAGAAAATAGGATATCATTCACTGATATCCTGTTTTAGTAGTTTATAAATTTTTTGCTTATAACAGACATAGAGTAAAACAGCAGCTCCTAGCCATGCAAAAACTTCAGCATAGTAGATACCATTTTGTCCTATATAAATAGGTAATATTAATGCAATAGCAATTCTCATAATTAATTCAATAATTCCAGATAACATGGGAATAAAAGTATCTTGCATTCCTTGTAAGGCACTTCTATAAGTATGAAGAATATATAATATAGGCAAACAAATAGCCATAATAAAGAGATAGCGATAAGCAATATCTAAGACTTGTATTGTTTGATCAGGTGTTCCGGATATAAACATCATTAATATATTTTTACCAAAGAAAATCATAATAAGTCCAATGACTACTGATGTACTTAGTGAAAGTAAGTTGGCCATAAAGACACCATGTTTCACTCTTTGATATTTCTTAGCACCTAAATTTTGACTATTGTATGTTGTAATTGCATAACCAAATGAAATGGCAGCAACTTCCAATAAACCATATAGTTTATTTGTAGCTGTAAACCCAGCAACAAACAAGAATCCAAATCCATTCACAACAGATTGTACAACAATACCTCCTACAGAAATAATAGCATTTTGCATAGCAAGAGGTGATCCTAAAGTAATCAATCCTTTTATAATAGGGAAACGTAGTTTAAAAGAATTCTTTGTAAGTTGAAAAGGTATTTCTTTTAATAAAACAACAAGACAAAAACTTGCTGCAAAGAATTGTGCAATCAATGTCGCAAATGCTGCGCCAGCAATACCCCAATGAAATACACATACAAATAATAAATCCAATACAATATTAATAAAGGCAGCACACATCATTGCTAATAGAGGTGAACGACTGTTTCCAAGCGCTCTTAATAAACAAGAGAAACAATTATAAAACATGACAATGAGAACACCTGCAGACATGACTCTTAAATAGGTGATAGAACCTTGTATAATATTTTCTGGTGTATTTAATAAAACAAGAAGAGGATGAATAATTAACTGTGCTCCAATAGTCAACAATAACCCAATTACAGCACAACAAACAATAATCATTCCCATTGTTTTTTCCATTTTATCAAAATCTTGTGCACCATAACTATGTGATATTTTAATTGCAAATCCTTGTGTAAACCCCATAACAATTCCAAGTAATGCCCAATTTATCCAATCAGCCGCACCTAAACTTGCCAAGGCATCTACACCTAAATATTGTCCAACAATCATAGTATCTACCATTGTATATAATTGTTGTAAAATATTTCCGAGCATCAGTGGCATAGCGAATAAAAATATAAGTTTGACAGGTTTTCCTACTGTCATATTATGCATTAAAATCCCTCCCTTTTTTCACCGGATAATAATCTATCACAACTTATAAAAAATGTCCATATTATCATGCTTTTTTACTTAAAAAATAGAGCTTGATTCTGTTGAATCAAACTCTATTTTAATCTAAAGAACATGCTTCATTATAAAGAAGAATATGTCCTTTGCCTTGTGATTTCACTTCATATAAAGCATAATCTGCTTTTTGGAAGATATCTTCATAGTCATGATGACCTGGTTTTGATAAAGCAAGTCCTATGCTATAAGTGAGATAGAATTCGTGGTTATCTAATTTAATTGGCTTTCTGGAATATTGAATTAGTTTATTACATTTTTTCATCACAGTATCTAAAGATTGATCCATGAATAAAACAATAAACTCATCACCGCCAAAACGACATACATAATCATTGTGCTCCATAAACTCTGTAATACGTTTTGCACTAATTCTAATTGCATGATCGCCAACAATATGACCATATGTATCATTAATCGATTTAAAATTATCAATATCAATGATACATATATGGATAGAAGAATTTGGATTCATTTGGTTAAATGTTTGGAAATAGTGTTCTAACATAGCACGAGTAGGAAATTTTGTGAGTACATCACTTTGTGCAAGTAAATCTTCACTTACTTGCATATAATTTAATATGTTATTGTTTTTGTCTCTTATAGGGATAAGATAGTTCTTATCATGACCTAACAATTTTCCTTTATCAATATATCTTGTTTCGTATTTTGTTTTATCACCTTTTTGT
The DNA here is from genome assembly GCA_002359025.1 of Erysipelotrichaceae bacterium UBA3379. Taxonomy (GTDB): domain Bacteria; phylum Bacillota_I; class Bacilli_A; order Erysipelotrichales; family Coprobacillaceae; genus UBA3379. The sequence goes on from DEPZ01000056.1 coordinate 9,348, forward strand.
ACTTTATTATATATATTTGAATAATTTGTACCAAGAATATGATCATCAATGAGTTCACCTAGATGATTTTTATCTTGATTATAATAGGTACATTCTTGTGCTTTGTTATTTTTATAGACGATATGATCATCTACATCAGATATAATAATTTTATTTGGCATATTGTTTAAATATGTATTGAGTTTTTGTCTTTCATACTCTAAACTTTTCATTTCTGTGATATCCATAATTGTCACATACCAACAATTGGCTTCTTTATCATATTTGGCTGTATCATGAATCCATATCATAGAACCGTCTTTTTTACGCATACGATATTCATAATCAAGATCTTCACCTTTTGCGACAGAATCAGCAATATTGACAAGAATTTCAGATACATCATCAATGACCATATCTGCAAAATGATTATTAAATAATTTCTCTACTTCTTCTTTTGTGTATCCTATCATTGTATAAAAATAGTCATTTGCGTAAAGAATTGTAGAATGAGGGTCATTTACACAATAAAGAACCCCAGCATGAATATGATTTAATATATTTTTTAGTTTATCATCTAATGTCAAATTCATTATATAAACCCCACTTTAAAACTCATAAATAATACTAAATTCGTTGACTTTTCATTTGGTTATACTTACAATATTTAATTGTGATGAAAACAATTAAATATTGATAATTAATTCTTATATTAAGCATTTTTTAAATTTATATATAAATATGAAATATAACCAACTCAAGTCTGTAACAGTATTCTATACGAGATGAATCATAATTGCAAGGATAATAATGATATTTATTTATAAATGTGAAAAGTATGGTTTATATTTAGAAATAATAAGAAAATTGACACATTTTTTTAAAAATATTAGAATTTGATTAAAAAGTTTTATATAATAATGATAGAAAAATATGAATATGAAAAAGAGGTGGTGTTTGAAAGCTTAAAATAGTACATAGAGTATTGAATGAGTCTTATTTTTGGAGTTTTTGTGTTAGAGGTGGTTTTTATGGTTAAATTTTCCCAATTGGAAAGTTTTGTAGCTGTTGTTGAGAATGGAAGTATTAATAAAGCTGCGGAGAAATTGTATATGACTCAGCCTTCGCTAAGTAGGATTTTAAAGTCTTTAGAGGATGAAATGGGAAAACAACTCCTCAATCGTAATAGTCAAGGAGTTGAACCTACAAGAGAAGGAAAATTATTTTATACTTATGCTCAATCTATTTTATCTGAATTAAAAGTCTTAGATCAGTTAAAAACAATGGATATGGATGAAATAAGTACGGAATTAAATGTTTCTATTTATTCTTTTTTTATTCAAAATCAATTGTTTGTTGATCTCTATGATAAAATTTTATCGCATGAACTTATTTTTAATGTTCTAGAAGGAACTTTAGAACAACTCGTAGAAAATGTAATTAGTGGTCAAAGTGAACTAGGTATTGCTGTTGTTAATGATGTAGAATTTCCATCAGTAAAAAGCGTTGCAACCGCAAGAAACTTAGATGTAGAAATTCTCGATGTAGGACCAGCTTGTGTACATATAGGAAAACATCATAAACTATACAATAGAGATAAGGTCTATATGAAAGATCTTTTAGATAGTCGTTATCTACATATTCCTTTGGATACATTTTCTAGATCTAGGTTGGATATTAATATTGATGGTATATTATTAAAAGATTTTAAACGTACAGTCATAGTTAACAATTATCATTTGATTAAAACTTTACTTCAAAATAATCATTGTTTCTTATTTGGTAACTATTGGCAGAGTCAAGAATTATCTAATGCGTCTATCAAAACTTTTCCAATAGAAAATTGTGATATACAAATGTATTTGATTAAAATAACAAATAAAAGTAAATCACAATTATCTAATCAAGCAATAGACTTTTTAGATAAATTGAAAAAGCATTATATACCAGCTAATCATTAGTGTAAAAGACAATGCCCCACAGCATTGTCTTTTACATACCCATCTTTATAATTGTAGACAACTCTTTTTTATTGATAATATGAATACAACGATAACCAAGAGTAATATAATGTTTTTTAGCAAATTCATTGAGAACTTTAGAAACAGTCACACGAGATAAACCAATCATACCAGCAATATCCTCATGTGTAAAATGCAAAGAAGAACTCTCTTGTTCAAGAAGAAAAGAAGCAACTTTTTGATAGCGATCATAGGTGTATGCTTTTTTAATCATTGAAGAGAGATAATCACATGTTGTAGACATAAGTTGGAGAAGTGCAATCGTCAGTTCTTTAGACTCGGTTAGATAAGGATAAAGAGAATCTAATTCGCAAGATATGAGTTCTACTTTTTCTAAAGCACTAACAGTTGTAGGTCTATAAGAATTTTTTAAAAAAGAAGATTCACCAAATATTCTTCCTTGATCTAGGATTTCTAAAGTCACTTCTTCACCATTCTCGTTCATAACATAGACACGGACTCTTCCTTTGATAATTAAATACAATGTAGTCGCATTATCTTCTTGCATATAGATGATATCATGGGGATGATAGATTTCTTTTTTACCAGCTTTTTCAAAGTAGGTAAAAAGGGATTTTTTAATTTTCATATGATTTTCACCACTTTTTTCTTATGATATAGGTTACAATGAAAGGGTTTAGTATTATTAAAAACTATTATAATTATAGCAAAAAAAATTGGAAAAATCTCAAAATTTGTTAATTGTATATAAAAATACAAAAGTTGTCTTTTTTACAAATGTTCATGATTTCATATGCATTTTATGTATTGTCTCCAACTGATAAGACTGTTGACGATTTTTTCGAAGGAATATTCCAAAAACATTAATAACAATAAGGTATAGTTTTATAAAAAAATATAGATTTTTATACAGAAAATGTACTCGCAACAAATACATGAAGAACCATTTATTGCATTGCTTAGCATATTTGAAAGCTTTTTAGTCAATTCTATGATAAAAAGTATAACCAATGTAAAAATTTCTTTCTACTTTGTAATGTAGGTTACAATTTCAGGAGAGAAAATATGTTAGAGTTTTTTCCGGAGGTGGAAGTTATGAAAGAAAAAGTGATAAATTTATTTATGATTATTGTAGGAAATGTGCTTATTGCTTTTGGAATTAGTACATTAATTTTAGAAAATAATATTATTGCTGGAGGGGTGTCTGGTATAGGGATTGTTTTGAATCATTATATGGGATTACCTATATCTATATCAGTTGGAATTATTAATGCTGTATTATTCTTAGTAGGATTGGTGTTTTTGGGAAAAGTGTTTGCTATGACAACACTTGTATCTACTTTCTTATTTCCTATTATGTTAGGTTTTTTTGAAGCAACTCCTATGTTTCATGGGTATTTGAATGATCCATTATTAGCTTGTGTTCTTGCGGGATGCTTTGTTGGTATTGGTATTGGAATGATATTGAAAGCAAATGGATCAACTGGAGGGGTTGATATACTTGCATTGTTGGTGAATAAAAAAACTGGATTACCAGTGCATATTATTTTGAATTGTATTGATTTGACTGTATTATTATTACAGTTTACTTTTAATGATACAACACATGTTATTTATGGTATTGTGACAGTTATGGTAACATCAGTGATGTTAAATAGAACTCTTACAAGAGGAAAGAGTTTAGTTCAATTATCAGTAATGAGTGATCATTATGAAGATATAAGAGAAATGATTTTACATGAATATGATGCAGGAGTCACACTTTTAACAAGTGAGAAGGGTCTTTCAAAAGAAAATTCTAAATTCCTTTTATCAATTATTCCATATAGAAAACTTCCTTCTATTAAAGAGAAAATACAAGAAATAGATCATCAAGCATTTGTTATTGTTGCTCATGTTGATGAAGTTGGGGGACGAGGATTTACTTTTGAAAAAAGAAATGAAAAATAAAGTGCATATGATTTGAAGAATGTAAGAAGACATGATAATATGTAGACAGTTAGCAAGAGCTAACGATTAAAAAGGAAAATAATGGAGGAAAATTATTATGTCATTAATAGGAAAACAAATTAACGAATTTAAAGTTCAATCATATGTAAACGGAGAATTTAAAGAAGTCTCTAAACAAGATGTATTAGGAAAATGGAGTGTATTCTTCTTCTATCCAGCAGATTTTACATTTGTATGTCCAACTGAGTTAGAAGATTTAGCAAATAAATATGAAGAATTCAAAAAGATTGGTTGTGAAATTTATTCAGTATCTTGTGATACACATTTCGTACATAAAGCATGGCACGATGCTTCAGAAACAATTAAAAAAATTCAATATACTATGTTAGCTGATCCAACTGCAGCTCTAGCAAAAGATTTCGATGTTTATATCGAAGCTGATGGTGTTGCTGAAAGAGGAACATTCATTGTGAATCCAGAAGGAAATATCGTAGCTTATGAAGTTTCTGGAGGAAATGTAGGACGTAATGCTGATGAATTATTAAGAAAAGTTCAAGCATCTCAATTTGTATATGAACATGGAGATGAAGTATGTCCTGCTAAATGGAAACCAGGAGAAGATACATTAAAACCATCATTAGATTTAGTCGGAGCTTTATAATGCCAAATATTTATGACGTTGTGATTATAGGTGGTGGTCCAGCTGGATTGAGTGCTGCCATCTATTTAGCACGTGCAAAGTTAAGTGTTCTTGTGATAGAAAAAGATAAATTTGGAGGTCAGATCACAATTACTTCTGAAGTTGTGAATTACCCTGGAGTCTTAGAAGACTCTGGGGAAGGTCTCACAACAAAAATGCGTCAACAAGCTCAAAATTTCGGTGCTGATTTCAAACTTGCTCATGTTGAAGCATTAGAATTAGATGGAGTCGTTAAAAAAGTAATCACTGATCAAGGAGAATACCAAAGTTTAGGTATTGTTCTTGCAACAGGGGCACATCCTAGAAAGCTAGGTTTTCCAGGAGAAAAAGAATTCCAAGGACGAGGAATTGCCTATTGTGCAACTTGTGATGGACAATTCTTTGAAGGGTTGGAATTATTTGTCATAGGTGGTGGTTTTGCAGCTTGTGAAGAAGCAATGTTTTTGACACAATACGCTTCTCATGTCACAATGATTGTAAGAGAAGAAGATTTCACATGTGCAAAATCAATTGCTGATGAAGTCAAAGCCCATCCAAAGATTGATATTATTTTTGAAACTGAGATTATAGAAGCTGGTGGAAAGAATCAGTTGGAATATGCAGTTTTTAGAAATAATAAAACACAAGAAACATGGCGTTATGATGCAAAAGAAAGATTTGGTATCTTTGTATTTGCAGGATATATTCCTGCTAACCAACTTTTTAAGGATCAATTAGAATTAAATGAACAAGGATATCTCATCACAGATGCATCACAGAAAACAAGTCAAGATGGTGTATACGGTGCTGGTGATATTTGTGTAAAAGATTTAAGACAAGTTGTGACAGCTGTCAGTGATGGTGCAATTAGTGCAACATCTTTAGAAAAATATATCGCAAATATCAAAAAAGAACATAGTATAGAAACAAAAACAATTGAAAAACAAACTCAACAATTTCAAGAAGAAGATGACCAAAACTTCATTGATGCAAGTATTAGACAACAATTACAACCTATTTTAGATAAACTTACAAAAGATATTTATTTAGTAGGACATGGTTCAAATGATGCGTTTTCTCGTGAATTAAAGAATTTCATTGATGAATTTTCATCATTACATGGTAGACTTCATGGAATATTCCATGAAGATAACGAAGTCCCATCCATTCATTTATATAATGAAAATCAAGAACCATTAGGTGTTGTTTATTCATGTGTACCTGGTGGACATGAATTTAATTCATTTGTATTAGGTGTTTATAATGCAGGTAGTGAAGGGCAAGCTTTGAAACCTGAAATTCTTGATAATATAAAGAAAATCCCTTCTCACAAAATACAAATATTTGTTTCGTTGTCTTGTACAATGTGCCCAGAACTTGTACAAGCAGCACAAAGAATTTCATTAATTAATCATAATATAGAAGTTCAAATTTACGATATTGCTCATTTCCCTGATTATAAAAACCAATATAATATTATGAGTGTTCCATGTATGGTTATTGATGAAAATGAAGTTACTTTTGGGAAAAAATCTATTGAAGAATTGATTGAGAAATTACTGTAGACAATGCATTGCATTGTCTACTTTTTATGTTTGCTATTGTTGAGTGAGGAAAAAAGAAAAAGGCTATACGATTAGCCTATGCATGGTATTCACTTTCACATATCTTATGTTGAGGTGAAAATATGTATCCGTATGAAGATGATGTAGAAAGAAATGCAATGGTTGTTTTTCCACCATGGTTCTGGTGGTATTTCTTACCACCAAGACCACCGTTTCAACCTTGGCCACCAATGCCAGGACCACGCCCGCCCCATGGAGGACCAAGACCACC
>DEPZ01000056.1:15841-19970 GCA_002359025.1 Erysipelotrichaceae bacterium UBA3379
ATGCCAGGACCACGTCCACCCCATGGAGGACCGAGACCACCAATGCCAGGACCACGTCCTAGGCCTTATTAATCTCTCTTAAATAGAGAGATTTTTAATTATCTGATAATGTTCAATTAATCTTTCCAGAGAGTAAGCCCCGTTAGCAGGAGATGAAGAAGGAAGACAGATATCTTCAATATGTGTGTGTTCTAAACAGTATTTTTGATATAAAGCATGTGCTTTTTTACCATTGGTAAAAATATATTGAATTTGAGAATGATCAATGAGTGATGATAAGTCATTAACAACAACATTTTTGATACTGCTATCGCTTGAACCAGTAATATCACAACTTTCTATTACATCCCATAAAGCGATATGATGTTCTAATAGAAAATTCTTCTTTTGGCTAACTGAGTCTAAAGAAACATTATAAAGATGTTCAAATATTTTCCAAAATCTATTTTGGGGATGATGATAGAAGAATTTGGCTTCTCTTGATTTGACTGATGGAAAGGATCCAAGAATTAATATTTTAGAATATTGATTATATACAGGTTGTATATTATGGGTTTGATTCATGTAACCACCTCTTATTAATTATATCATATGGCTTTACAAATAGTATAAATAAGTATAAGATATAAATATAGATTTTGTTTTTTTCTAAGTGTTTTCAACAATTGAATAACGTCTTTGGGGCAGGGTGAGATTCCCTACCGATGGTTATAGTCCATGACCTGTGTTTACAGCTGAGCTGGTGGAATTCCAGCACCGACGGTATAGTCCGGATGAGAAAAGACAATTTCTATGCTACCTAGACATTTTTATGTATAGGTTTTTATTTTATAGAAAGAAGGATAAGAAAATGAAAACAAAAACAAGAGTAAAAAAAATGGCTTTAATTGCAATGCTAGGGGCATTATCTACTGTTTTGATGTTTATTAAGACGCCTTTACCATTTATGCCACCATTTATGGATTTTGATCTTGCAAGCTTACCAGAAATTATAGGTGGGTTTGCATTAGGACCAGTGAGTGCGGTTGTAATTATTATTGTTAAAATCTTATTAAAGATTGCTTTTTTAGGAACATCTACAGCTTTTACTGGAGAAGTACAAAATGTATTGGTCAGTATGGCTTATGTATTACCAGCTGTCATTTTATATCATAAAAATAAGTCAAAATCTACAGCGATTAAGGGGATGATATTAGGGGTTGTATGTTGTGTTGTTGTTGCAACATTGACAAATGTTTATATCATGGTTCCATTATATGCAAAATTATATTTTAATGCACCTACACAAGCTATAGTAGATATGTGTCATGCAGTGTGTCCACTTATTAATGATATATGGACAATGGCTATATTTGGCATAGTTCCATTTAATATTATTAAATTTGGCGTGACATCTGTTGTGACTTATATAATCTATAAAAAGATACATCGATTGATATTGAATTTTACTAATCAATAAAGGCTATAACTAAGAAAAGATTTTACTTTTTAGGCGTTATGCCTTTTTATTTTTAGGTTCTTTTTTATCGTTTTATGACAAAATGAGATAAATAATTTCTAGAATTATAGTTTTACACAAAAAATTCACATCAATCTTTTATACTCCTATATGTAAAATATATTTGTATTTAATATATGAAAGTGTATAATATTTATGATGCTAATTTTGAAATGAAAAGGAGCTATTTATGAAAAAGTTTATGAAAAAAATACTCTCACGAAGAATATTATTTTTTCTTTCGTTAGTTGCTGGAATATGGTTTAGTTTTGTTATGTTTAAATTACAAGTATTACCAATTAAGTTTTATGTCTTAATGGTTGTTGTCTTGTTATTGATTATTTTAGGATTATATAAAGGACAAAAAGATAAAAATGATAGACATCCTATACGTGTAACCTTATTGAAATTATTAAATATTGTTTTGGCTGTTGCACTTGTCTTTGGTTCATTGAAAGTTATGGAAGGATCTAACTTTCTTGAAAGTATTACAGGTGGTAGTGAACAGATTATAGAAATGAATGTAGCTGTATTAAAAAGTTCCTCTTATGACAAGATTGCTGATTTAAAAGAAAAGGTTTTTGGAGCAAATACGAAAACTGATCCAATTAATATTAATACTGCAAGAACAAAAATAGAAGAAGAAATAGATACCATTAATATGACATCATATACAAGTGATGCTACACTTCTTGATGATTTAAAATCACAGACTATTGATGCTATGATTATAGGATCTACTCAATTAGAAGCATTGGATGATATAGAAACAGATGTTACTGATACATTAAAAATTGTTAAAAAGATAGAAATTAAAGTTCCAAAAGTAGAAGCAACAAGTGCTAAAGTCACAAAAGAACCATTCAATATCTTTATCAGTGGAACTGATAAAGAAGGACCAATCTCTACTTTTGCCTTATCAGATGTGAATATGATAGTAACGATTAATCCTGAAACAAAACAAGTCTTACTTACAAGTATTCCTAGAGATTATTTTGTAGATATTATAGGTATGGATAATGTATCAGGGAAAGATAAATTGACTCATAGTGCTAAAGGTGGTATTAACTGTACTTTAGAAACTGTAGAGAATTTTATGGGAATTAAATTTAACTATTATGCAAAATTCAACTTTACTTCATTTATGAATGTCATTGATGAATTAGGTGGTATTGAAATAGATGTTCCTAAATATAAAGTTATTGGTAATGATGAAGGTAGATTTAAGACAAAGAAAGGGAATAATGGAAAAGGTTATGTTATAGAACCTGGAAAACAAACAATGAATGCTGATAAAGCATTGGCGTTTGTAAGAGAAAGAAAATCATTTGTAGACGGTGATAACATTAGAGGTCAAAACCAAATGTTGATGGTAAAAGCAATTATTAAAAAATGTTGCTCACCAAGTATTATTACTAACATGACAGGCGTTTTCGAATCATTAGAAAACAGCTTTGAAACAAATATGTCATCTCAAGATATTAAATCATTAATCAATATGCAAATAGATACAATGACAACTTGGGATGTACAAACATATCATTTAGAAGGAGATTCTTCTCAAAGAACACTAGAACTTGCGACTGTGGGAGATATTACAAAAGTCAATCCAAGAGGTGCATTCATTACTGTTCCATATGATGATTCAATTGCACAAGCAAAAGGATATATAGAACAAATGATGAATGGTGAAATCGTTAAAGCAGAAAAATATGTACATAATTCATCTACAAGTAACTCAACTTCTTCAACAGAATAAAAACTATATTATATTATGAGACGAGCATAATTGTTATGCTCGTTTATTTGTATACAATAAAACCCACAGATAGCCTGTGGGTTGAAAAGCTTTAGTGTAGCGACAATTTATTCTGCTTTGTAATTATTTGAATTGAATTTGATTTTTTCTCTGAAACTTAAGATTGTATAAGAAATGAGAATTGTTAAACTATTTATGAGTTGAATACTTATATAGATGTATGGTGGAAATATGTTGATAAAGAATAATATAGCTAAAACGAGTATATAAAATATAGCTAATGCAAGATTGGTTGTGCTGTTTTTATTTGATAAAAATATAATCATACTTAGATATAATGAGAGTAGGAATATAAAAAGTAATGTTATAGGAGGCTCTTTAGACAAACGCAATACCATGCCATCTATATTAACAATTTTGTATTCAAGCTCTATAAAACATAATGGAATGATAAATGTAGCGATAAGGGGGATGAAGAAGAATATTGATTTTCTTATGCCACTACTGGCTTTTATTTTGCTGTCAATCAGTTTTCCCAATGTCATAGCCAAATCAGATAAATATAAGCTCATAACCAAATAATCGTACCATCCTGGGTCACTATGGAATAAAAGAGGAATAATCATGAGAAATATTAAAGTTAATGATTGGATCACGCATTCTTTCATATCATTGATTGAATAGGACATATAATTGATTGTAAATATAAAATGAGTAATGAATAAGATAAAAATATATAAACTATCAGTTCTTACATAATTTAAAGTCAATAAATAAACAATAGAAATAATAACCAAACAACCGTAAAATAAGCTTCTATGAAATTTCATAACAATCCACCTCTTTATTAATATTTAGAATAAATGAGAGTT
>DEPZ01000056.1:20041-21470 GCA_002359025.1 Erysipelotrichaceae bacterium UBA3379
GATGAGTTTTTAAAAGATAGCTCATCCGATAGCAAATAAGAACGTAGTCAATTTTCTACTTAATGCAAAAATATTTGCTATAAAAAGAAAAAAGACCATGACGGGTCAATCTTCTAGTGTTTATTTAAGACAAACTGTAATAATCTGTGAATGTAGTATACAGGAACTGTACGTATGTAAGAAAGGAGAAAATAGAATTGGTTTTCTTCTATTTATTGATAATAATTTCTTTACGAACTTTTGTACAAGTCTTTTCATATTCTAAAGAATGCTTGTTCATATCAAAGAGCTGTTGCAAAGTAAATGAATATTTATGAATCTTTTTATCGCATAATGAAAGACAATATACATTTTGCACACAATTCAAATAAATAAACTGATAAAAACTATTTTCAAAAGAATAATCTTCAAAACAAGAAAGAATATCTTCTTCATTAAAATTATAACAATGAGTAAAAATATACAAAGCATTTGTATGAAAGACTTTATAATGTTTTGCTTTCTTTTCTTTTCTATTTAAAGCATCTTGTATTTTCCATTTTAAAAAGTCTTTATCCTCTTCAAATGAATTAAATGGATTTGTGTCTATATGACAATACAATTGTTTCTTTTTATCTTCTACAGCTTCTTCTGGTGTTAATGCCTGTGTAACTTCAATACCTATATTTTTACTAAGAATTTGTAAATCAGGACAATCAGATTGTAAGATGAGATTGATATCTATCTGATACATAGAACTTAAACTGATCGCTGCGTATTTTTCAAAATAATTTTTACTATATGTTCTCTTCATAAATATTCCTTCCTTCTATATTTATTATACATGATTATCCCAAATAATATAAAATTTATTATAAAAATATAAGAAAATATATATAGGTTATATTAAATAATATATTTTAAATCATTTCGCTTTCATTAGGTTATGAAAAATGGTATATTTTATATACAAAACACATAAAAATGTGTAATGTATTATGTACTTTGGATTATATAACATAAAATATATAACCGTTATACTTAAAAGGTATTGGACAAATATAACCGTTTAAGTATAATTTAGTACGTAATCAAGAAGAAAATGAAATAAAAGAGGAGAGGTATTAGATGAAATTAAAAAGAAAAAACAATAAAGGATTTACATTAATTGAAATTATCGTTGTATTAGTTATTATGGTCATCATGGCTGCAATTGCTATTCCTGCAGTTACAGGATATATCAAAGATGCAAAAGATTCTAAGTATATACAAGAAACTAGTTCTATTTATACTATCGTTCAAACTGAAGAAGCAAAAGCAAAAGCATTAGGTCAAACATCTATAAATTATACTAATATGGTTACTACAGTAAATGAAAAGTTAAAAGACACTGGAGTGAATGTTGCATCTATTAAAGTAGCTGGTGAAAAATATACTATTACATTTACAT
>DEPZ01000001.1 GCA_002359025.1 Erysipelotrichaceae bacterium UBA3379
ATATTACTTGAAATAGATATAGGAACTTCATAATCTAATAATAGTTTTAAACATGATAAAATATATGAAGCGCTATTATTTTTTTGCTTTTCATTTTTCATAATATAAGATCTTGTCTCTTCGTTGGCAACAGAACTATCGATTGTCGTGGCAATTGATCTAATTATTTTTCTATTAATTATAATTTTTTTCATAAAATAATCTAAATTTGTTCCATTAGTTATAATATGAATTTTAATAATATTTTCTTTACAAAAATCGAAAATTTTATCAATAATTAATTCATTAGATATTAAAAGTGGTTCACCACCAAACAAACCTAATTCAATAATTTTATCTGGGTATCTACTTTGGTATTCTTTTATAACACTGAATATTTTTTCTAAGTTTATATCAGATATGATTCCTTTATTTAAAACTGGATTACATTGTTGATAACAATAAGTACATCTTAAGTTACAGGCATATGTAATGGCCAATATAATTGTTACAATAGATTGACTTCTATTAATTTCATCTTGATTATATAGTGTTTCTTTCAAAATATTTTCATTCTCAATATTAAAAATGTCTGGGGTAGTAAAATACTTTTTTATAGAAGATGGTATTCGATTATTGTCAATATAATCTTTGTTCAGAACCATACACTTATCCATAAAAGAATTTATGACCAAATAATTCTCGTTGTCATAATTCTTAATGTATATATTTTCAGGTATTTTAAATTCTTCTATTTTTTCTTCATTAAGGCTATATAATTTATTATTTTCTAAAATACAATTCATTTTCTTTCACCTTTCCTAATACATATTTTTATATAAAAACTCAACTACTTAAAATAGCTGAGTTTTTATAGTTTAATTTTTAGTAAAGTCTTGGATGTTCAGCTAACCCACTGATTTCAAATTTTTCATCATTAATTGAGAAATCTAATGAATCATTACGTTCCATTTCCTCTAATTCTTCTGCTGAAAAAATTACTTTACTCATTATTTCACCCCCCCCAAAAAATATTTTTTATAATACTAAAAGTATTACGTTATTTATCTTACCAATTATTAATAATTTTTAAATAGCGAAATCGCCATTATTAAAATACACTTGATAATCAGCATGATAAACTCTTTGATATTCTTCTAAATTATTTTGGAGTTTGAATACGCTTTTACAGTTATATAAATATTCCTTAGCCTTATCATAATTTTTCATCATAGAAAGGCAGCAGGCTGAATTATAGTATAGATAGGGTAAATAAATGAAATTGTTTATGTTTCTACAAAATTGTATTGCTTCTTCGCTATGGTTTAATGAATTCAAATAATCTTTATTAACTAGAAACATCGTACTTATATTATATGAGATTTTTGGATATATATAGTAAAAAGTTTCTTCATCAGTATAGTTATTGTCTTTATTCTCTAAGTAAAATAATATTTCTTTCCATAATGGATTATGTAAAGAAAAACAACATATAGAATAGTCTATCAAAATTTCTATTTGTTCCTTTGATAAATTAAATTTATTATATTTTTTTATTGAGTATCCTGATAATTCAAATGCTTGCTCTAATAAACTTTTTGCTACATTAAAGTTGTGATTTTTTTGAGCTTCAATAATTGCAAGAATATGAGTAGATAATTGTTTGTATTTGTTTAATTCATTTACTTTTTCGTTTGAAATGATTTGTTTATATAATTCTGTCAATTCAGTGAAATTTCTTTTTAATCTAATGATTTCAAATTGATTATAATATTCATCCAATTCTAATAAAGCTTTTTCTTTACTTAATTGTATAACTTGATCAAAACTAATATCTAGTTTTATACAACATAAAACAAGTATGTCTAACTTTATGCTTTCTTTGCCATTGCACATTCTATTAAAATGAGAGTAGTCATAAATTCCTTCAATCAATTTAGATTGAGATATTCCCTTATTATATGCTTTATCTAATATAATTTGTAAAGCCTTGCTTTTATCAAAAAATTCATCCATATTTTTCTTAGCCTCTTCTTTCATTTTTTATAATATAATAAAGTAAACATTAAAATCATTAGTATCCATTTTTTATTTTTTGGATATTATATTTATAACAATAGCGGAATGGCTATATATTTTTTTATTTGTTTTTTATATAATACCTTCGTAAAATAAACAATACAAGGAGGGGATACATTTGAAAATCAAAGTCTTAATTGCTTTACTACTGATGAGTTCGGTAGTTAGTGGTACAACATTAGTTAATGATAATTTCGTTAATGTATCATCTGAAAAAACAGAATACACAGAAATTAATCCACTTATTTTTGATTTTTGGTGGTAAATCTTCAGAAACCTTTTCCTTATTCTATGTGAAAAGGTTTCTAAATTTTTACAAAGATTGTAATGTAATTTTAATTTTATATTTTTTAGGCAAAAATTCTTTAATTAATTCATAATCATATAGAATTTCATTTTCAACTATAATGGTATATCCCCTAATACTATTGTCATGCAATATGTCGACCTTACTAATAGCATAATTGATAATACTATTAATATACATATATTCATTTACTAATAAATCAACATAAGCCTCTCTTGAATATTTAATATTTCTATATTGCTCTAGATGCTCTTTTTTAATGTTTCCCAAGAATCAACAACCATGTAATTATTAACAACTCTTTTTTTGAAACTAAACCATCAAAATATATTCTTCCAACTTTAAATGGGTTCAGAAAGTTTGGTTTAAATGTAATTGAATAGCTGTCAGCAATACATTGGCATAAATATTTTAATGAACATAATGATGAATCCTCATAAAGGTTATGATTCATGAAATCATATAATATATCAACTTTTTATCTATGTTCATAAACCGAAAGTTTTTCCAGTACTTTATTGAAAAAAAGCAATTCTTCCATCTTTCAAATCCACCATATTTTGATAAGTAATATCTATTTCTTTATCTAATCGCAAGTAAGAAATTTTTTTGTTTTTGTAATTTAGTTGTGTATGTAGCTACTGACATTTTTATTTCATCCATTAATCATATTATATAATAAATTGTTCTAAAATCATATTTAATGTTATAATAACTTTGGAAGATCAAATAAAATAGAGTTAAAAACTAAATTTATTACTTTTCAAGAACTAGCAGATGCTCTTGGGTGAAGCCTTCAGTAAGTTGCTCAAGTACATTCTAAAAGAATTATAAAAGTATTTCATATTGATAAGAAAAGATTACTTAAAGTAGGAATGTCCCCTTTGAATTTGTTTGAAAAGTATTTTGATCAATCTGTTGATATTCAATCAAATGAAAAGACTATCTAGTCCATCGCCAAACTTTCTAGATAGTCACTCACGAAAAGAGACATATTTTTATAATGCTCTTTCAAAGAGAATTATATCAGACAACGTATCTCCTTTCAAACCAAATTTTAAGAAAGGAGTTTTTATATACCGATAACTCAAAAAGAATTATTGGAAAAAGAAAGAATTATAAACGTAGGGGGTTTAAAAGCAAAAAAGCAGCAAAATTAGCAAAAGCAGAATTTTTTGAAACAATATAATAATATTTTACCAACTCGTATAAAATTAAATGATTTGATTAAGGAGTATCATAAAGAAGCTCCCAATCGCATTAAATTATCTACTCTCAAGGCTTATAAGAGATTTAAAAAAATGTCATATCACCTAGTTTTGGTAATCGTTATATTGATGATATTACAACATTAGAAATTACACGTTGGATTAATGCTATTTCACAAAATGGATATGATGGCAGAATTTATGGTGAATCATCTACACGTAATATTTTACTGCACCTGTCTGGTTTATTCACATATGCTGTTGATCATGACTGGTTACAAAAGAATCCATGTCATAAAGTTAAACCACCCAAAGATTCAAATAAGATTATAAGAAGACAATCTAGTGAAGAAAACTTCTGGGAAATAGATGAGTATCGCAAATTTATTAATACTGTTGAAGATGAATATAAAAGGGATATTTATGAATTTATGTTTCTTACGGGTTTACGTATTGGTGAATTCTGTGCTTTACAATGGAAAGATGTCGATCTTATTAATAATAAATTAAGAATATCTAAATCATTAAGTGCGATTACATCAAAAATAACGTCACCCAAAACTTCACGTTCAAATAGAACTATTCAGTTACCAGATAGACTGGTAGAAAAATTAAAAAAGCAATATATTATTATTTTTCAACAAGATGGATTTAATGATGATTATTATTTATATAAGGATCAAACTTATATCTCTATAGCTACACTTAGAAGATGGTTTAATGAAGATGTAGAAAAATCTGGTGTAAAAAGAATAACAGTACATGGACTAAGACATTCTCATGCAAGTTATTTGTTATCAAATCCAATGATTTCAGAATTGTTAATAGCTGATAGATTAGGGCATAGTGTAGAAATGTTAAGAAGTACGTATGCACATATATATGAAAAAAGTAGAAAAAATCTTATAGATTTTATAGACGAATTATAGTCATATAATCTATAAAAACACACTGTCATTAATAACAATTATATTTTTTGACAGTGTGTTTTTTCACTAATCAATATTAATCATTGATTTATATTTTTATTGAATAATTCGTAATAAAAAAGATATTGTAAAGTATGCACAATACAATATCCCATAAAGATTAGAAAAGATTTCCAATTCTAATCTATATTTTATTATACTCATTTCCTTAAATTTTATTAAAAAAAAAGAAAAGTTGCACCATTCTTTTTTTTGTTAACAAAACGAATAGACTGAGCATTTCCTTTTGCATTAACATTATATCTTAAAAACATCAAAAAGTCAATAATGATTTTTAATGAACTATCTTGAATCCAAATCTCGATTCCATTGATAATTTCCCATCATATAAGCACTCCTTTATAATCGGCAACAAGGTATATTCTTTTTGTTGAATATGTAATGCTTCTCTTGCTAATGGATTCGGGAAAAAATCTGCAAATTGCACACCTAAATTATTATCAGACTTAGGAATAAAATTTATTGTGGTTAAATGCTTTTGAAGAGATTCCTTGCTATAAAACAATGTTCCTGTAGCTTTAAGCTGATGAAATAAATTCTGTAGTGTTGTATTGCTTCCAGAATCTGTGCTTTCTAAATAGACACTACCACATGCATTATTTGAAATAAGGAAGTGGTTATAATTTTCCATTAATAATTGTAAAGAAATATAATAAATTTGATTAGTTTCCTCATTTCCATATAATTGCTCAAAATCATCAATGTTAATCGAAACAGCTAAAACATGCAATTCTACTTTCTTGAATAACTCTTCAATCTTTTGAAAAAACAACTTATATTGCTCTCTTGTTCGCCCTGCAAATTCACCTTTAGCTTTTCTTATATCAATTTCATGTAATATTATTTGTTCATTACCAAAGCATTCTTTCTTTATTGATAATAATTCTGGCTTTAGTTTATTCTCATATTCTTCCTTACTAATAGCATATCCTGCTAATGTAAAATTTTTGAAATTGGTATTTGGTTTTGATTCATCTAAAAATAAGTAGTATTCATTCATATTATTCCTCCTTTTTACTTTTGCTACCACCATTCATCTCTTTTACTTTGCATATCATATTCTTCATCAAAATAATCAATTTCTGCAAATTTATTTGGTGCAATCATATCTACAAATTCACTGAATAAAATATTAAGACTTTCATCATCTTTTTTATAGTTATATTCATAATTTTTGTTTAATGTTTCTAATTTTTTTATTGCAGCTTCTTCAGATACATTAAAATTTCGTATTATAAAATCGACTGTAATATTATATCCTCTTTCTATAGCAATATTTATTATTTGATTAGGTATCAAAAGTTGTGCTGCAAAAAAGTTTGCTTCTACTTCCATTTTTGAATATAATTGTTCATCTATATTTTCGAAACTATGTTTCATAACAATATGCCCTATTTCATGAGTTATTGTCCATCTCTGTCTTGTTTTCAATTGATTATCATTATAAAATATTATATATTTATCACCTCTTTTTATGGTTTCACCATCATTACTTCCTAGTTTAGAAGGATCTATGCCATACTTTTGTTTTGCCTTTGAATATGAACAAAGTGAAATATTATATAATGTTATTCTTTTTAAAAGCTTCTTTAAACTAAAAGGGAACTGTGTTATACCTGCACTTAATAGAAAAATATTGGCTGTACTAGTTGCTGATTTAAAATCAGGTTTATATATCATCTTCATCGTCCTCATCTTCAAAAATATTATCAAACATAGTTCCTAATATTACAGTAGCTTTTTTGACTTCTTCTTGATTTAATTTATTTAATCCCCTATGTAATATTTCTATTTCAGATACAGAAGAAACCTCGTTGCCTAACAAATAATCAATTGAAACCGAAAATATTGAAGATAACTTCTTTAAAATATCTGAATTAGGAACAACTCCCAAATTCTCCCAATTTGCTACTGTAGCCTTTTTTACATTAAGTTTTCGTCCTAACTCTTCCAATGTATAATCATTATTTCTTCTCAGTTGCCTTAAACGATTTGAAAAATTTTGATTTGCCATAAAATTACCTCCTTCTTATATTATACATTATAAATATACTTTGTCAACAAAAAGTATATTTGTGATATACTTTGTTTGTAATTATTTTTCTAGTAGCATACCTTTATTTAAATCATTGTATGCCATTTGTATGCCACTTTCAAAGCATATGTCTTAGACTAAATAAAAAAGCATAACTTTCTAACACTCATAAAGTCATCAAATTTCGCTTCATGATTTAGAGATATTATGCTTTTATTTTATCTATCAATTTAAGTTTAAAATCAAAATTATCTTGATTCTATCACTATTTATTTCTTTGTTTCATTTGAGGGAATAAGATAACTTCTTGGATAGATTCTTGCCCAGTTAATAACATAACAAGTCTATCAATACCCATACCCATTCCACCTGTTGGTGGTAATCCATATTCTAACGCTTCTACATAATCTAAATCCATTTCATTTGCTTCATCATTTCCAAGTTCTTTTTCTTTTAACTGATTAGCAAATCTTTCATATTGATCATCAGGATCATTTAATTCATTAAATGCATTTGCATATTCATTACCACAAATAAATAATTCAAATCTTTGTGTAAAACGTGGGTCTTCAGGATTCTTTCTTGCAAGAGGAGAAATTTCAATTGGATGACCATATACAAATGTAGGATCAACAATTGTTTCTTCTACATATTTTTCAAAGAATTCATTAATAATATGACCATAACCAAAGTGTGCTTCTACTTCAATTCCATGTTCTTGAGCTAATTTTTTAGCATCTTCAAAACTCATATCTCCTGCAAAATCAATACCAGTCTTTTCTTTAATAGCATCTGTCATAGAAATACGTTTGAAACCTGGTGCTAAAGATATATGATGTCCTTTATATTCAATATCATATGTTCCACATACTTCCATTGCTGCATTTGAAATAATACCTTCAGTTAAATCCATCATACCTTCTAGATCACTAAATGCTTTATATACTTCAATTGTAGTAAACTCTGGATTATGTGTTCTATCCATACCTTCATTTCTAAATAAACGACCAATTTCATACACAGCATCCATACCACCAACAATTAATCTCTTTAAAGATAATTCAGTCGCAATTCTTAAATAATAATCCATATCCAATGTATTATGATGAGTAATGAATGGTCTTGCACTTGCTCCACCTAAAATTGGATTTAATACAGGAGTTTCTACTTCTACATATCCTTGATTATCTAAATAATGTTGAATTGAACGAATAATTTTAGGTCTAGCAAAAGCAATTTTTCTTGCTTCTTCATTCATAATTAAATCAACATATCTTCTTCTATATCTTTCTTCAATATCACTTAAACCGTGGAATTTTTCAGGTAAAGGACGTAATGCTTTTGTTAAATGTGTATAAACATTAGCTTTAACACTTAATTCCCCATGATTTGTTTTCATGATTTCACCTTCGATACCTACAATATCTCCAATATCACTTTTCTTGAAAATTTCATAAGCATCTTCTCCAATAGCATCTTTTCTTACATAGATTTGAATTTGTCCATCTCTATCTTGAATATGCATGAATCCAGCTTTACCTTGTCTTCTCTTTGTCATGATTCTACCAGCTACTTTCGCTTTTACTGCTTTTTCATGTAACTGTTCTTTATCAAATTCACTATATTCTCTTTTAATATCTCCACTATAATGAGTAATATCAAATCTTTGACCAAATGGATCAATTCCAAGTGATCTTAACTCTTCCATCTTTTCTCTACGAACTAATTCTTGTTCACTAAATTGTCTTTCTTCCATATTTTCTCCTTTCCAATAAAAAAACTCCCATCCACAAGGGACGAGAGAAATCGTGTTACCACCCTAATTCATTTATATATCACTATATAAACCTTTTCAACTCCTATCAGAGTCTAGCCTGTAACGCGGCACACGTTATTTTATCACTTATGTTCCAAAATACAGCTCCTAGTCTTTATTCATTATTACTATTATCATCCATTTTCACCATCAGGACTCTCTACTCATAAATCATAATAACTACTTGTCTATTCATAGCCTTTTTCTATACGACTTGTATTATATAAATAAACATATATATTGTCAAGCAAAGTCTATATTTTTCATGAAATAAACATTAAATTTATAATAAAAAGAATGAAACACACTGTCCATTCCTCAATATAAATTATTTACATTTTCCAATAGGAATAATCATTGGCCGTTGTGTTATAGGATCTTTAATAATTTTACTATTTAAACCATAAACTTCTCGTATGATTTCTTCATTAATTATTTCTTCTGGTGTTCCATGAGCTAGTAATTTTCCATTAGATATCGCAAATATATAATCTGCGTAGCGAGCAGATAGATTAATATCATGTAATACCATGGCGATGGTTGTACCTTTTTTCTGATTTAATTCAGTTAATAAGTCTAAAATTTCGATCTGATAAGATATATCTAAAAAAGTTGTAGGTTCATCTAACAACAAAATATCTGTATCCTGTGCTAATGCTAAAGCTAGCCATACTCTCTGTCTTTGTCCACCGCTTAATTCATCTACACATCGATCAGCTAAATCAGAGATACCCATCATATCCATTGCTTCACTAACAATTTGATAATCTTCTTTGCTCATCCCTTTTAGTGGCTGACGATATGGAAATCGACCTCTTGCGACCAAATCAGCAACAGTTATTCCCTCAGGTACAATAGGTGACTGTGGCATTAATCCTAAGTTTTTTGCTAATGCTTTTGAAGGATATTTATGTATGTCTTTATTATTCAAATATACAGCACCATTTGAAGGAAGAACTAATTTGCATAATGTTTTCAATAAAGTTGATTTCCCACATCCATTTGAACCAATTATTACACTAATTTTATGCTCTGGCAACACTAGATCGACATCCTTCACAATTGTATGATTTCCATATCCTGAGGATAAATGTTCTGCATATAAACAATCTGTCATATTAGCCTCCTTTATGATTCATTCTAAATAGCATCAGTAATAAATATGGTGCTCCTAAAATACCTGTAATAATTCCTACTGGATAACGAGCTGGTAATAAATTTTGGGCAACTAAATCTCCCGCTAATACAAGAATAGCTCCCATAAGACCGGCTTGTAACATATTAGCCTGATTTCCTTTGCAGATTCTAGTAATGATAGGACCAGATAAAAAGGATACAGCTGCAATTGGACCACTGATGGAAGTTGCTACAGCAGAGAGAATAATTGCATTAACAATCAACAGTAACTTTGTTCTTTGAATATTTAAACCTAAAGTAGTCGCAAAATCTTCTCCCAACTGTAAAAGCATCAGTCTTCTACTTAAATATACTAGAGAACTTCCCATGAAAATTACTACAATTACAATTCGAACCGCTTCTTCTATTGTGACATTATTTAAACTTCCGCTTAACCACCGTAAGGCATTTGCTACATCATATTGTGCTGCACGAAGTATAATATAAGAAATCACTGCTTGTAAGAATGCCTGAAATCCTAAACCGATTAAAATCATTCTGCCATTATTTGATCCGATTCCCTGCGATAGACGATAGATCAGAAATGCTACAAGCATTCCGCCTAAGATTGCGCCAATAGAAACAGCATTTCCACTCCAATGAAGGATAAGAATACAAAATACAGCTACTGTACTAGCTCCAGATGTTACGCCTATAATATCAGGACTAGCTAATGGATTACCTAACATTTTCTGAAAGGTATTTCCTGCCATACCAAAGGCTATTCCACAAAATACGCCTGCTAACATTCTTGGAAAACGTAATGTATTAACAGTAAATGATGCTCCTGGTATATTTTCATACAATAAGGACTGAATAACAGTATTTAGAGAGTAAAAAGTATTACCAAGCATCATGGATAGTGCCATAAGTATACATAATATAATGCATAATATGATAGTAATGGTTATAATTCTTTTTCTCTGGTGATGATAAACACGTTCTATAATTTCTCTTGTCTGTTTTTTCATAAACTACGTATTTTCACCTTTCTAACAATATAAATAAAGACTGGCGCTCCAAGAATTGCGGTTATAATTCCAACTTCTAATTCTGCTGGACTTGCGATTACTCTTCCAATAATATCTGCACCTAGTAACAGTATGCTTCCTCCCAATGCAGATAATGGAAGGAGATAATGCATATTCGATCCTATTAATAATCGCATAATATGGGGAACCATTAATCCAACAAAAGCAATTGGACCAGCTAATGCTGTTGTAGCACCACATAATAGTACTCCTGCAAATGCTGCCATTGCTCTTACTTTCTTACTATTTATTCCTAAGCTTGTGGCTAATTCATCGCCTAACGCTAAAGTATTTAATGAAGATGATAAATAAAATGATAGAAGTAATCCTAAAATGAAATACGGAAGCAGTACTAAAATCATATTCCACTTAGCTCCGCCAATACTTCCTGTTTGCCAAAAACGAAAACTATCCATTACCTGTGAATTTGGTAACATGATTGTATTCACTAATGACATAAGTGCCATCGATGTTGCAGCTCCTGCTAGTGCTAACTTAATTGGAGTAGCTCCACTTTGTCCTACAGAAGCAATACCATAAACAAGTATTGCAGTTAATATAGCCCCTGTGAAACCAAGCCAGATATACTGACTTGGTGAAGAGATTGAAAAGAACGCAATTCCCACAACCACAAAGAGAGAGGCTCCTGTATTTATTCCTAAAATACTAGGATCTGCAATTGGATTTCGGGTAATTGATTGCATCAGACAACCAGATACTCCTAAAGAAGCTCCAGCTAAAATACCAAACAAAGTTCGTGGTATTCTTGCCTGAACAACACTAATAGAAAAGCTTTCTTTGTTGGTAAATAATGCATCAAATAATGTCTCCATATCTACTGATTTAGAACCATATAAAATAGACAATGCAGAAACAACAATTAGACATAGAGAAAGAATCACAAACAAGAAATAAACATTCTTTTTTCTCATTCGTTTACCTTATCTGCAGCCTGTCCAATTAATGATAAATACTCATCAATTGTTGCAGAAATACCTAAAACTGTAGGAGTCGCAGAACCTGCTAATGCACTATTACTATCAATAACTACTACTGACCCACGTTTAATAGCTGGAATCTTTCCAAAGATAGCATCTTTCTGTAAAGCTTTTAGGGTTGTATCATCACCATAAGTAACTAAAATATCTACATTATTTAAAATATCTGCATTTTCTGCGGAAACCGTCAAAGAGAAAGTCGTTTCATCTTTTCCCATTTCCTTAATATTTTCAGGGAATGATAAACCTAAGTCTGTAAGATAGGAAGCTCTAGGATCACTAGTTAAATATACATAGAATGAGCTAGTATCTGCTGGATTAACCCAAAGGAAAGCTCCGCTTTTGCCTTCTATCTGAGGATATTCTTTCAATTTATTCGCAATTAATTGTTCAGTTTCTTTAACCAATGCTTCTCCTTCATCTTTCATCCCCATAGCTTCTGCATTAATCGTAACTTGCTCTCTCCAATATGTCTGCCATGCTACACGTGGATATGCAACTACAGGAGCAATTTTACTTAAGGTATCATACTCTTCTTGTGTTAATCCTGAATAAGCAGCTAGAATGATATCCGGATTACTATCCGCAATAGCTTCATAATCTAACCCATCTGTATCATCATAGACTACTGGCTCTGTTACTCCTAATTTTTTAAATGCCTCCTGTGTCCATGGTGATAACCCATCTTTCGTTAATTCACCGAAATTTCCTTTTGAAACACCAACTGGAGCAACTCCCAATGCCAATGGGACATCCTGATTTCCCCAAGCTATGGTTGCTATGCGCTCTGGCTTTTCTGTAATCGTTGTTTCTCCAAAAGCATGTTTTATTGTAATTGGAAATTGTGTAGATGTATTTGTATTTTTATTTTCATATTCATTAGTTGACGATGATGAACAAGCTGTTGTCATCAATAAGAAACCTGTAACTACTACAGCAAAAAATTTTTTCATATAAACCTCCATACATAGTTAGTTTTAACTAACTTATGAAATAATAATATCAGAACATAACATTTATGTCAATACTATATTAATTTTGAGTTTCGTCTGATTCAAATATGATAATGTCTTAATATACCCAAGTTGAATATGTCCTGCATGCAAGACATATTCAAAAATAAATGTTATGATATAACCTCACTTTTATTTGGAGGTTATTGTATGAGAAAGGTTGAATTAAGAATGAATGAAGAAAATAAATACTTGATTATTAAAAAGCTTGTAGATACCAACGGTAATAAAAAACGTGCCGCCATCAAACTCAACTGCACTGTGAGAACTGTAAACAGGATGATCATTAGATATAAAACTTATGGGAAAGCCGGTTTTATTCATGGTAATAGAGGCAGAGCTCCTGCTACAACTATTCCTCTTGATATCAAAAACCAGATTATCAAGCTTTATGTTGAAAATTACAGTGATGCCAATTTTTCACATTTCTGTGAAATTGTTCAGGAGGATCTCAATGTCAAAATCAGTGATACTACTCTAAACAAATGGCTTAGAGATGAAAATATCATCTCTCCCAAGGCTACTAGAAAAACAAGAACTATTCTCAAAAGTCAGCTTAAGGCGCAGCTGAAAAGTACTTCTTCTAAAAAAATTCAAAATGAAATCAAGGAAATCATTGCTTCCGTCGATGAGAGGGATGCTCACCCCAGAAGGCCAAGATGCAAATATATGGGCGAAATGATTCAAATGGATGCTTCTTCATTCGAATGGATTCCTGGTCATATCTGGCATCTTCACCTCGCTGTCGATGATGCAACTGGTGAAGTCGTTGGTGCCTGCTTTGATTATCAGGAAACCTTAAAAGGATACTATAATGTACTTTATCAGATTCTCAACAATTACGGCATACCTGCTATGTTCTATACTGACAGACGCACTGTATTTGAATATAAAAGAAAAAACAACACCTTTGATGACGAGGATACATTTACACAATTTTCGTATGCTTGTCATAATCTTGGCATTGATATAAAAACAACGAGCGTCGCTCAAGCCAAAGGCAGAATCGAACGAATGAACCAAACATTCCAGTCAAGACTGCCTGTCGAACTTAAACGCGCTCATATCAATGATATAGAGTCTGCCAATGAATTTTTAAAATCCTACCTAAAAAAATTCAATGAAAGATTTGCTCTACACATCAATAGTACCAAATCCGTCTTTGAAATGCAACCTACATTGGAGCAGATCAATTACACACTGGCTGTTCTTTCACCAAGAAAGATTGATTCCGGGCATAGCATCAAATTCAAGAACAGGTTGTATATTCCGGTCACATCAGATGGAACGCCATGTTATATGAAGAACAGGATGGATTGCATGGTTATAGAAGCGTTTGATGGGAATTTATATGTGAATATACTTGATCAGATCTATTTGATGCAGGAGATTCCAGAACATATGCAATATTCAAAAGAATTTGATGAAGAGATAGAACCAAAGAAGAAAAAAGTCAAGTATGTTCCGCCAATGAGCCAT
The DNA here is from genome assembly GCA_002359025.1 of Erysipelotrichaceae bacterium UBA3379. GTDB lineage: Bacteria > Bacillota_I > Bacilli_A > Erysipelotrichales > Coprobacillaceae > UBA3379. Next base: position 14,111 of record DEPZ01000001.1, read on the forward strand.
CCATGGAAACAAGGTTCATATTTAAATTATCTTGCAAAACAAAAGCACCGCAATTCTGGTGCTAATGTTTAACATTTTTTAGGACATTTTCAATTTTGCTTGACAGCAAAGTCTATATTTTTCATGAAATAATCAGTATTTTTATATTTAATGACAAACACTGCATGCCTCATAACCTTGGCTTATTGCCTTACTTTTTGAAATTGCAATTTTACTTTTTCTTAAATATCTGCATCCTGCTTCATGATATTTATTTCCTGTCTTTGTAATATATACTGTAGAACTTACATTATTTTGCTTTGTTGTATTATTTTTTTGACTAGATGACTTAGTACTACTACTTTTCTTTGAACTTGTTGATTTATTCGATGTACTGTTACTCTTTTTAGAATTAGTACTATTTTTATTTGATGTATTATTCTCACGAATAGGGTTATCTGTGTTTGGATCATTTACAGTCACTTGGCAACTTGTTGTCTTACCATCTACACTTGCATGAATAATAGCATGACCTGCTTTTAATGCTTTTACATTCCCTTTAGCATCTACACTTGCAATAGTATCATTACTTGATTTATATACTATGTCATGAGGACTATTTGTTTCTACTTGTAACACTTGACTTGCATCTTTATTCAATTTTATAGAAGTAACTGATGGTTTCAATGTCACCTCTTCAATATTTACAGGTATATCTATATGTGCTTCGTTTCCATATAAATCTTGTGCAATTACTTTTGCCTGATATTTTCCTGGAGTTGCATAATCCACCTGATCATCTTCAATTATTGTTTTATATTGTGATTTGTCTTGTACATCTATATATTGACTATAATCAATATTATTATTTTGTAAAACATTCACGGGTTCTTTTAATGTAAGTATAGGTTTAACAGTATCTTTTACCTCTACTTTTAAAGTTTCTGTTTTGCCTCCAGATTGAAAATCAATGCTATATGTACCAACTTCGAGGACCTTATTAAAGTCATCAATATCTTGACTTGAATAATCTATATTCTTTTTATCTCCCTATTTTTCTCCTAATCTATCAAATTCACTTCTATCTCCTGTATGTAAATACATACGATAAGCCTCTAAAACAGCTACCATCTCATCAAAGGTATCAATCTTAGATAACCTATTTTTGACTTGCGATGCAGATTTTAACCCCTTGATATACCATGGAGCATGTCCACGCATCTGTCTAATTGCATTTTTTTCTCCTTCGACTGGTAACAATCTTTTCGCATGTTGAATACATTGATCTATCTTCTCATCTGCACTAGGTTCATCTAATAAAACATCATGTTCAACATATTCTACCATTTGTTTGATAACCCAAGGATTTCCTAATGCGGCTCTTCCTACCATCACTGCATCACATCCTGTTTCTTCCAACATTCGCTTTGCATCTTGCGGTGTTTTGACATCACCATTACCAATAACAGGTATAGAAACAGCTTCTTTCACTTTTTTTATCCATGTCCAATCAGCTTCACCCTCGTACATTTGTGAACGTGTTCTCCCATGAACAGCAATTGCACTTGCCCCGGCTTTTTCAATAAGTTTTGCTATTTCAACACAATTAATACTTTCAAAATCAAAACCAATTCTAATTTTTACTGTCACTGGTTTACTCACAGCTTCGACCACATTTTTAACAATATCATAGACAAGATCAGGATATTTCAACAAATAACTTCCTGCTTTTGCCTTTAGAACTTTATTCACTGGACATCCCATATTAATATCAATAATATCACAATTAGAATTTTCATCTACAAACTTAGCTGCTGTGACCATAGACTCAACATCTCCACCAAAGACTTGTATACTCACTGGATGTTCATCACTATCTATTTTCAACATATCTATTGTTTTTTGATTACCATAAACAAGAGCTTTGTCACTCACCATTTCACTTACAACTAATCCAGCACCAAACTCCTTAATAATTTTACGGAAAGCTATATTTGTAATACCAGCCATAGGTGCCATAACGATTCTATTTTCTATTTCAATATTTCCTATTTTCCATTGACTCAATTTATATCACCTAACATAATATAACATTTTTTCTTGATAAATCAAAGATAAATAACTGTTATATTTAAAGCATAGGAGGCGATGCAAAAAAAGAAAAATATAAATATCTCCCTCTTCCAATATATTTTTCTTATTTTATAAAATTTAATGTATAAACATAAATAGAATGGGTAATATACATATAGATAACTTACTCGTTCCCCTCTATTTTCCTCCCCATTAAATAGAAGTAAGTTATCGATTCATTATATTCCTAATATTAATAAACACGAAAAGAAAGCATATCCCATCATGCTTTCTTTTCCTATTTCTTAAGAAATATTAAGATTTTCTTTCATAATTCTTCCATATGGAGTTGTTATAATGTAGGTGGAGGGAAAAAGTATGCTAGAAATAAAACATTTATCAAAAATTTATAAAAGTAAAAATAATATTGTCAAAGCATTAGATGATATTAATCTGACGATTCAAGATAAAGGTATGATCTTTATCTTAGGTAAAAGTGGGAGTGGAAAATCTACATTATTAAATGTATTAGGTGGTTTAGATCAATTTGATGAAGGAGAAATTATTATTTGTGGCAAATCTAGTAAAGATTTTAAACAAAGTGATTTTGATTCATACAGAAATACATTTATAGGATTTATATTCCAAGAATATAATGTTATGGAAAACTTTACTGTTAAAGAAAACATTGCATTGGCCTTACAATTACAAGGAAAAAAAGCAACAAATGAAGCTATACAAGATATACTTAAACAAGTAGATTTAGAGAACCTAGGCGATAGAAAACCTAATGAACTTTCAGGTGGACAACTTCAAAGAGTTGCAATCGCGCGTGCATTAATCAAAAATCCGGAGATTATTATGGCTGACGAGCCTACTGGTGCATTAGATTCTAAAACAGGAAAACAAGTCTTTGAAACACTTAAAAAGTTATCACAACATAAACTTGTTTTAATTGTTTCTCATGATAAAGAATTTGCAAAAAACTATGCTGATCGTATTATTGAATTATCTGATGGAAAGATTATAAGTGATACAAGTAAAGAAACTTGTCAACCAGATACATTAAGTGATGGTGTGACAATTGTTGATCAACAATTTATTAATATACAAGATACTCAATCTTTATCTCAGCAAGATATTCAAAAAATTATTGACGAATTAAAAAAACATTCGGGTGAAACAATTATTTCTTTTAATAAGAATACAAATAGTGAAATTAAGAAAGTGAATCATATAGATGAAAATGGTTCTATCGAAGTTTTTCATCCAACAACAGATCAACATCTTCATTTAAAAGACTACACATCAAAAACAATTTCATTTATCAAATCTAAATTACCATTTAAAAGTTCTATGAAACTTGCCTTATCTAATCTAAAACTGAAACCATTTCGTTTATTTATGACAATTATGTTATCAGTTGTTTCATTTACTCTTTTTGGTTTAACAAATACTTTATCTCAATACAATAAAAATATAACAACATATAATTCTGTCAAAGATAGCCAAATAGATTATTTATCTATATCTAAAAATGATATTATCAATTATGATGATGAAAACTATTCATATGAATCAGATGCTAAACTCAATACATCTGATATACAGCTTATTCAAGATAAATACAAGAATATACCATTTATACAAACATTTGACTCTTCTAATGATGGATATTCAGGTGATTTATCTCTTCATCTTACAAATACAGAAAAAATGTCTGAAACTGAATATCGTTTAAACAATATATCTCTATCAGCATATGCTTCACTTAATGAAGACATTATAAAGAAAAATGGCTTTACTTTAAAAGGAAAGCTTCCTTCAAACAATAACGAAATTGTTATTACTGAATATATTGCTGATTCATTTAAAAAGTTTGGATATTCTATTACTGATAGTAAAGGTCAAACAAAGAACTATAAAATTCAAAATTCTCAAGATTTAATTGGTAAGAAATTAAATGTAACTATTCACCATGAAATTGTACCATTAACAATTACTGGTATTTTAGATACTCATATTGATTTATCTCGTTATCAATCCTTAACTGATGATAAAAACAATGATGGTATGTCTTCATATATATTAGAAAGTGAATTCATGCAACTTGCTCATTATGGTTATCACTCTTTAGGATATGTTAATAACGAGTTACTTCAAGATATGATTTCAACCTACGCGTCATATCCAACAAATCTTAAAGGATATTATTTAGACTTTATATTAGATGAAAATTATTATTCTCCATTCTATTTCTATAACTATAATGATTTAGACAAAGATCATGTCATTGAATTCAACAATAATGGTCAAGTCTATGTCAGCTATGATGCAGTAAAAGACATAAAAATTGATAAGAATATGACAATTGAAGATTATGTTAACTCTCAAATCACTCAACCTGATAATGAAAAAGAAATGATGAAAGCAATCAATAATGCTGTTAAAAAATATCAATCAAAAATTATTACTTCACCATTTAAAATAAGCTATTCAAATTATGATGATTATAAAGAAAATATCATTGATAAAATAGCTGGTGTCTTTATTGAAACATCAATTGATAAAATACCTACATTTGCATTAAAAGAACCTATGATACAAAAATATCATCTAGAAAAAGAAGGTTACAGCAAATATATTGTTGCTCCAATGACAGATGATGATACATTAAAAGAAGTCATCTCATATACTTATGATGATGGCATTAAAGAATCAAATTATGCTTTAAATAACCAAGTTATGCCAATGATTGTATCAGTGAATAGTGTTGTTGATACACTTGCGTCAGTCTTTCTTGTTGGTGGAGTCGCACTTGCTATATTTGCTTCTGTTATGTTCTGTAACTTTATTGCGACAAGTATTGCTAATAAAAAACGTGAAATTGGAATTTTAAGAGCAGTTGGAGCGAGAGGTTTAGATGTCTTAAAGATTTTCTTAAATGAAAGTTTAATTATTGCTATAATTAACTGGCTATTAGCTGTTATTGTTTGTCTAGCTGGAACAAACTTTATGAATCATTACATTAGAACAAAATTCAATGTTCTTGTAACGATTTTAGACTTTGGTCCTTTACAAATTATTGTCATTTTGATTATCTCTATTGCAGTTGCCTTTATTGCTTCAGCATTACCAGTATTCAATATTTCTCGTAAAAAACCTATAGATGCTATTAAGAATAGAAAATAAGCAAGCCAAAACGGCTTGCTTTTTATAAACATATCAAACAAAAATTATTAAATATCTCTACATTTGATTTAATAGTTCTTTTAATTCTTCTTCACTAAACTGATATTTTGTATTACAGAAATGACATGTCATTTCACAACCATGATCTTCATCAATCATAGCTTGAATTTCTTCTTTACCAACAGTCATTAATGCACTTGTCATTTTTTCTTTAGAACAATCACACTCAAAGAATAAATCTTGTGTATCTAAGATTTCAACGTCATCAAAAATCATTTTTAATATTTCTTCTGGAGTTTTTCCTTCATGTACTAAAGAAGATACAGGTGGAAAATCTTTCATTTTCTCTTCAATATATTGAATATCTTCTTCACTTGCTTCTGGTAACAACTGAATAATAAATCCTCCACTAGAAAGAATTTCATTCGTATCATTGACCAATACACCTACTGAAACAACAGATGGTATTTGTTCAGAAGCCATAAAATAATATGAGAAATCATCTCCAATTTCACCACTACTTAAAGGAACTGTTCCAACAAACGGTTCTTTTAATCCCATATCTTTAATAACTTGAAGTGTTCCTTCTTTACCAACAGCATACCCTACAGCTAATTTTCCTGTATCATTATATGTATAATGTACTTCAGGATTGGCTGCAAAAGCTTTAATTTTCCCATCACTATTTGTTGATGCTAATAAAGTTCCAATAGGACCACCACCATTAATTGTAACAGTCATTTTTTCATGGTTTTTATTCATAGCACCCATCATTAATGTCGCTGACATCAAACGACCTAATGCCGCTGAAGCAGTTGGCCATAATCCATGTTTTTGTCTTGCAACTTCTAATAGATTTGTTGTTGTACAAGCAAACACACGACAATTCTTAGATTCTACAATACCTCTTACTAAATAATCTTTCATACTCTAACCTCCAAATGCAAAATAGCTTAACAAAGGAATAATCATACACAATATAATAATACATACTAATAATTTACTCATTGTACTTCTTTTCATAATTTTCTCCTTGCACAAAAATAAGCGCATAGCGCTTATTTCATTTCATCTAATAAATCATCATCCAAATCAACAGGTGCAGACTCTTCTATTGGAGGATTTTGATTGTCATGATCATCATGACCATCTTGTGTTTCTAACATATGCCCTGTATTATATAAAGATTCAATTTGTTCATTATTTAATGTTTCATATTCTAATAAAGCATTAGCAATGATTTCTAATTTATCTTTTTGTTCAGTAATGATTTTTCTACATTCTTCATAACATTCATCAATAATCTTACGAACTTGTTTATCAATTTCATAAGCGATTTGACCAGAATGTGTATTACTTGTAGATGAATAATCTCTTCCTAAGAAGACAGCATCTTGACCTGATGCATATTTAATAGGCCCTAAATCAGACATACCTAATTCAGTAACCATCAATCTTGCAATACGTGTTGCTTGCTCAATATCATTATGAGCACCTGTAGTCACATCACCAAAGAAGACTTCTTCAGCCACACGTCCACCCATATATCCAGTAATGCTTGCCATTAATTGTGATTTTGTTTGGAAATATGTTTCTTCTTTCGGTGTCATTAAGTTATATCCACCAGCTTCACCACGTGGAATGATTGTAACTTTTTGCACTTTATTTGCATCTTCTAAAGTCAATCCAATAATCGCATGTCCTGACTCATGATATGCAACAAGTTTTCTTTCTTTTTCAGTGTATTTACGAGATTTTTTAGCAGGTCCACCGATAACACGATCGATTGCTTCATCTACATCTTCTAATGTAATTAATTTATGATTTTGTCTAACAGCAAGCAATGCTGCTTCATTTAATACGTTAGCAAGTTCAGCACCTGAGAATCCTGGTGTACGTTGTGCAATATTATCGAAATTAACATCTGAAGTAAATTTCTTATTTCTTGCATGTACGCGTAAGATTGCAGCTCTTGCTTTCTTATCTGGATTAGCAACCATGATTTGTCTATCAAAACGACCAGGTCTTAAAAGTGCAGGGTCTAAGACATCAGCACGGTTTGTAGCAGCTAAGATAATAATACCTTCATTACCACTAAATCCATCCATTTCTACTAATAACTGGTTCAATGTTTGTTCACGTTCATCATGACCCCCACCTACACCAGTTCCTCTTTGACGACCAACAGCATCGATTTCGTCAATAAAGATGATACATGGAGCATTTTGTTTTGCTTTTTTAAACATATCACGCACACGTCCAGCACCAACACCGACGAACATTTCTACGAATTCAGAACCTGAAATTGAATAAAATGGAACATTTGCTTCACCAGCAACAGCTCTAGCAAGTAAAGTTTTCCCTGTACCTGGTGGACCAACAAGTAAAACACCTCTAGGAATTTTAGCGCCCATATTGACAAATTTCTTTGGATTTTTTAAGAAATCAACCAATTCTGTTAATTCTTCTTTTTCTTCATCAGCTCCAGCAACATCACTGAATCTAGTTTTACTATCTTTTTCTAATTTTGCACGAGAGTTTCCAAAGTCAAATGCTTTCGCATTGGCTCCACCTCCGCCTCCAATGCTCTTCATCACAAAGAACATTGCTCCAATTAATAAGACATATGGTAAGATACCAAGTAGAACATCCATAAGCATATTTTCACTTTTTGCATCTAGGACTTCTACATTAATATTTTTGTCTTCTAAAAATTGCATTAAAGAATTAATTTCTTCATCTGTTTTAGGAACATTTGTTTCAAAAGTATTTGTAACTTCTTTACCATCTTTCTTTGTTTTATATGTTCCTTCTACCTTTGTTACATATACACCTGGCATGATTGAAACTTCTTCAACATCTTGTTTGTTGATAATTGTAACAAATTCATTATAGTTAACATGTGCAGTCGCTCCAGTATTCAGCAACGGAACAAGAGCACTCAACAACATAATGACAACAAGCCATGGCAATATTGCTTTCATTAAGCTTTTATTTTTATTGTTCATAGGTTCTCCTTTTCTATTGATAACATTCTTCTTTTAATATACCTACATAAGGTAAATTTCTATACTTCTCATTAAAGTCTAGTCCAAATCCAATCACAAATGCATTAGGAATTTCAAAGCCAACATATTTTGCTTCAATTGGATATACTCTTCCTTCTTTTTTATCTAACAATGTCACAATTTCTACAGAAGAAGCTCCTCTTTCTTCTAACATTGCTTTTACAGTCGATAATGTTTTCCCTGTATCTAAAATATCTTCAACAAGTAAAATATCTTTTCCTTCTACATCTTGATCTAAATCTTGTTTAATTGCAAGTGAGCAAGATTGTACACCTTCATAACTACTCACATCCATATAACCAAAAGTAATATCAAGTTCAATATTCTTAGAAAGTTCAGCTAAAAAAGGAACAGATCCTTTCAATAATCCCACTAAAATCAATTCTTTTCCTTGATAATCATTGTCTATACGTTTTGCTAATTCTTTACATTTTGCACTAATTTCTTCTTGTGAAATTAATATTTCTTTAACATCTTTATGCATTCCATTTCACTCCTTATAACGATTACTTATTTTATCACAAATACATTAGGTTTTGTAGTCAAATAATCAATGTTTTTTGCAATATGTGGAACTAAAACTATTGTTTGGTCTTTGTTTAAAACAACTGGCCATGTTTTTCGTTTTAAAGCAGGTATTTTTGCATTAATAAACAACCTCGATAACTTCTTTGTACCTGAAGCTGTCATAATACAATCTCCTTCTTTCATTGTCCTAATCGTAATAGGATAGTCATCTTTGCTCAAATAAACACCTTCATTGATATGACCATGTTCTAATAAATGAAAATGTTCACAACCAAAGAGTGTAAACTCTTTAAATTCATAACAATAACTCTTTGTTTGATCTTTATCGATGATATAGATATTATCGTATTCTTTTATGAACAGATAATTAACTGGAAGATTCATTTGAATATTTGGTTTCACACTATGAATCTGATGTTTAATTTCTTCTATTAATGAACATGAAATTAATGTTGGATGCATAACATCTTTTAAAATCAAATATAAAAATATTTCTCTTAATTCTTTAGGAATATAGTAATAATAGATTTGCCCATCTGATTTATATTGTTGGTAATATGGTTTAACTTTAAACTCTAATTCCTTAACTCTTTGATTATGTTTTGTAGCTTTTTCAATTAAAGATATTTTTTCTTCCTTTGAATAATGACACATAACAGTATTACGTACTTTATCACGTTCAAATTCTGTTTCAAAATTTGTATAGTCATCACGATAAGGAATTCCCTCTTTATGACAAATATTTCTAATATCCTCTTTATACATATCCATTAATGGTCTAATCACACGCATACCTTTCACTCTATTTTCTGATCTAATGCCTAAATAATGAATGGTATTATGATGTTGAAGCTGCATATAAATTGTTTCTAAATTATCATCAAGATGATGTCCAAGTATTACACCATCACATTTATATAACTGATATATCTCTTTATAAAAGTCATAACGTAGACTTCTTGCCTTAGCTTGAAAATTGCCCTCATGATAATCATTTTCATGAAAAACTTTATAATAAAATGGCAAAGCATGTTTTGCACAATATTCACATACAAGCTCATAATCCTGATAACTATCATGACGTAAGTTATAATTGACATGAGCAACCAGTAGCTTATAACCTAATTGTCGAAGTGTATCAAGTAAATACATAGAATCACATCCACCTGAAACACCAATTACATAATATTTTTCTTTATCTAATAAATTTAAATTCACTTTTATCACATCCATCCCAATTATAACAAAGAAATCACATCAAAAAAAGACGTACATACGTCTTTTCTATTGTTTACATAATTTCAATACAATTAATGTCATATCATCAACTCTATTTTCTGGTTTAGAAAGATGAGTTAATAAATGAGCAATTTCTTTAGGATGATCTTCATCTATTAAATATTGATTTTCTTTTAGAAAAGAATAAAAATCACATTGTATTCCATCACTCATAATAAATATAATATCATTCTCTACTAATTGTATTTTTTGCGTATATGTTTCTAAAGGAGAAACAATGCCCATAGGTAGTGTCTTTGCTTTAACTTCAATAATCTCATGATTTCTTAATATATATGATGGACAAGATCCATACTTCACAAAATAAGCTAATCCTTGTACAAGATTCACCTGTAACATATCAAGTGTCGTAAACATATCATTTCTATTTTTAATCTTTAATAATGCATTAACTGATTGTATTGTATCCTTTAAAGAAATCCCATTCATAATCAGTTGTTTAATCACATCTAAAGTCAGCTTTGAATCATCACTTGCCTTTTGTCCCTGACCCATACCATCACTCAATGCAAAATATTGATTTTCATTCATAGAAAAAAATGTATAACTATCACCACAAGCAACTGTTTCTTTAGCATATTGACTCACTCCGTATTGAACATAGTATTTCGCATGATGTTTCAATACAACATAAGTATAGCCTAATTGATGCATCGGTGTTTTTAACACTTGTATATCTAAACTTTCATTTAAATAAGTTTCTAGTATAGGCACAAGTTCATTTTCTATTTCATTTTTACTGACTTCATATAAACCTATTTCTATATAATATATTGATTGTGATTCATAGTATTTTTTTAAATGAGCGATTTGAAAGTGATATCCTCTTAAATGTTCGTAGATATGTTTTTCTTCTACATTTCCTAATTGTAATTGATGGGAGAATTGATTAAAGACATCATTTAATAAAGAAAATTGATGATATAAATCTTTTCTCATTGTCTGGTATTCTTGTTGGATACGATAAACTTTATGATAGTCTTTATGATAATCTTCTATACTTTGTATATATTTTTGTGGTTGTAAGCAATACTGATGAATAAATTCTAAATCTTCTTGATTATACTTTTCTTTTAAGCCTTTATTCATTAATTTTACCAAACGATTAGGACCATATTTTTGATGGAAACATGTAGATTGACTACTACAATTTTGACAAACATCTTCATATATGTAACCGATATATTCTAAAGAATGATTATGTAAGGGCGTTTCATTAAATAGAGCAGTCATTTGTTCAAACAGATGACAAAAAGCATCTACTTGTTTAAAGACTTGTTGTTTCATTGTCATTTCCTGATAAGACGATGATAGAACAGGCTTGTATTTATGAATGGGTATAACCGCAAAAATCAAACCACTTGCAACAATAATAAGACCATAATACTGATAAGAGAAATCCACAAAAAATGGTAGAATTAAATGAGAAAGAAAATAGAGTACTGTAATTGTTAGCTTGGTTTTACATTTCAGCATATAAAAGAAAAATAACGGTACCAGTAAAGTCAAAATATCATCTTTATATCCTTGATTGATAAGTAACATCAACATAGATACATAAAATAATCCCGGTAACAAATCATCCTGACACTCATGATAAATCATCACCAATACAAACACTCTAAGCAAAATCATTGTAAGTTCTGTAGAATAAGGTAATAAACTCATAATACACACCATAATCACAACAACCAATGCCTTCATACGTTCATGTGTCAACAATTCCGCCTCACCATGCATAAACAAAGGAGCTAAATATGCAAAAATCACAGTATTACAATATGTTAATAATGTCATAAGTAATGTCGAAAGCAAATATAACTCGCTATAAGCATAGTACACCCCTGCAATCAAAGTTATTAAATAAGGAATATATCTTGCTTTCATAGACTGGAATATGAGACAAAACTGTAATAACACAAAAGTAATCATACACATAATAACAAGATCAAAAGAGCGATACAATAAGACATATCCTATTAATCCAATAAAAAAACTAAATAATGTCCTATACCCACACATAAAACATAAATAAAAGAAAGGTAATACAAATAATAATGATGTTTTATGTATGTGTACTAATGATATTAAAAAAGATATGCATATGATATAAATCATGAATTGTAGTTTTATTCTTTTCATGCGACTTTCATTGATTATCAATTCCATAAGAATCACCTCAAAACTCATTATAGTCTGAATGAAGTAAATTATTTGTCAGTTTTGAGATTAAAGAAAAGGAATTTTATTCTAAAATTCAAAATAGAATAAAACTCCTTTTTCTGTATTTTCTACACCATATTTAAAATTATGTAATTCCAATATTGCTTTACATATTGCAAGACCTAATCCAGTTCCTTCATCATTTCTTGATTTATCTACTTTATGAAATGTTAACCATACTTTTTCAAGATCTTCTTCTGGAATTTGTGCTCCTTCATTTTCAACTGAGAATCTATTTTCATCTAAAGTTACATAAACTTTATGTCCTTGTTCTGTATATCTTAATGCATTCGAAATAAAGTTTGTAATAACCATTTCCATCTTAAATTGATCAGCTTCAACATCTGCTATGTCTAAAGAAGTCACAAGTTCTATATTCTTCTTTTCAAATAAGTAAGCCATAGAATCTAAACATTCATCAACTATATCTAATAAATCAATTTCCTTTTTCTGTAATGCAATATTTTGTGATTCTAGCTTAGATAAGTCCAACATAGCTAATACAAGTTCATTGATTCTCTTTGTTTCACTTTGAATGACTTGAATATATTCGTTTCGTTTCTTTTCATCTTTTTCTAATTCTACTAATTCACTAAATCCATTAATGATTCCTAATGGTGTTTTAATTTCATGAGTGAAATTAGAAACGAATTCTTTTCTTAAGCCTTCTAATTTTTGAACACGTTCTATCTCTTGATGTAAGTTGTTAATTGTTTTTTCTAATTCTTTACTCATACGATCTATACTTGTCGCTAAGTCTCCTATTTCATCATGCCTGGATGTATCTATTGGATAATCAAACTCTTTTCTAGCAATATGCTTTGCTGTCATTTCAATACGTCGAATAGGTTTAATAATAATATAAGCCATAGCTAAACAAATACATGCTATAAGAAGTAAAGCAAGTAAATAAGTAGAAGCATTATCTAACATGAATTGTTTAAATGTTGTGACTAAAAGATTATGGTATTCTTGAGTAACAAAGATATACCCGACTGTCACTTTTTTCATCACCATTTCACTAGACATATCTGAAGTCACATCTTCTTGTGATAACATATTCCAATCATATAATCTCATCATCACAGTAGAATATTGTTTACCATGGTATAGATATGGTTTCATTAAATAGTAGTCCATATAATTTGTAGATGTAAGTAACTGTGCCGATTGAATAAACTTATCAAAATCATCAGTAATCTTCTGTTCCACAGCTTCCATAGCATCTTTATAGTTAAAAACAATTAAGTTCTCTTGACCACTTGATAGAGATGATCTTAAAGTAGCAATATCAGAAGCATTAGGTAATACGATTTCCATTTCATAACTAGAAAAACTTGTTACTGTTCCTTCAACAGTAATTGTTTTCTTTGATGTTTTATGACTCGTTATTGTTTGGTTGTTAACTACCATAGAAACAATATTTAAATCATCAAAAATTCCTTCTTCTACATTTGAATTGACTTCAAATTCCATACTCATATTGACTGTTTCATCATAAGAATCTAAAAGGATATTTTGTAATTGTCCAAGCTCATTATCGGCTAAACTACCGATATCAAAATAACCCACAGAAGCATGAATACCCATAAAATCTTCTACAAATAATCCAATAACTGGTGATTCTACACCTTCTCTTGTAATATCTATAATGTTTCCTTTAGCATCCGTTAAACACTTGATTTTTGTAAAATCATCTGATAATGCTGTTTGATACATATCTTGAAATTTTTGAGAATCAAAATCCACACTATTAATCATATATGATTCTATATAAGATTTTGAAAACTTATCTAAATTTCTAATTGTTGCCTCAGCATCTGTTTCTAATGTATTTTTTGTATATCTATCAATGCCTAATCTTATTTCATTACTCAAAACAATCGCAAATGCTAAAAAAACAATACCTGCAATCTTAATTAATAAGCCAAAACGTATTTTTCTCATACTTTTTCCTTAACATCAAACATATATCCAATTTTTACGACTGTTTGAATATATGAAGATGCATCTTTTAATTTCTTTCTTAACTTTTTAACATATGTATCTACAATTCTTTGATCACCATAATAATCATATCCCCATATTTGATCTAATAATTGATCTCTGGATAAGATTTTTCTTCTATTCTCTATAAAATACATTAACAATAGATATTCTTTATGTGAGAGTTGTATTTGCTCATCATTTACAAAAACCTCATGAGTATCTTCATCAACTCTTAGTATTCCTACTGTTAATGAGTGCTCTTCTTTTGTAAGTCTTTTTAATAAAGCATTACATTTTGCATAAAGCAATGAAGGTGTAAAGGGTTTAGAAATAAAATCATCTGCTCCGACATCATATCCTTTCAGTTTATTTTCATCTTCACTTAATGCACTGATAAATAAAATAGGGACATCATTTTTTTGTCTAATCATTCTACAAACTTCATACCCATCAATACCAGGCATCATAATGTCTAATAGCACAATATCATAAGTCTCATCTAATAAAGATAAAGCTTCATATCCATCAGATGCTTCTACAACTGTTGCACCCTGTTTTGTAAAATATTCCACAATAAAAACTCTTATTAATTTTTCATCCTCTACTAACAATACTTTCACACTTTAGCCCCCTTTTTTTTCATTATATATCAAAGATATGAAAAAGATATGAAAAAAGTATCTTTTATAAAAAAAAGTAGAAGTTTATCGCTTCTACTCTAATATCTTACTATAACCAACATCACCATAAAAATAAGACTCTTCAAACTTATGAAACCCTAATTTCTTTAATAAATGAATTGATCTTTCATTTTCTTTATATGCATAACATAAAACTTTTTGAAAATGATTGATATCATGCATATAGTGTAAAAATGCATCAACCATTTCACTTGCATAACCACAAGACCAATATGTACTATCTAATGTATATCCTAATACAAAAACATTTTTATTTAATACATCAACAAATAAATCACCAATAAGAATATCGTCTGTTTTTAAGACTATACCTAAATGATAATTTGTACGTGGTTTTTTATAATCTTGAACTGTTAGACATGCCTGAATACGTTTTTTAGCAGTTGAGACTGAATAAGTCTTCCATGATTGATATTTCGCAACCTCTACTTTTTGACGATATTCACTCATTCTATATGCATCTGTTTCTTGTAATGGCCTTAAATAGAGCCTTGGTGTTTCTAGTATCATAGTTCTTGTCCTTTAATTTAAATGATAATATATAAATAACATTCTATCTTTACCATTTATATCTTTGATAATATCATAGGGAGTATCTGGAAAATAATGCGCCAATGCTTCTTCCATTAATTCTCTTTGATCAAATCCCATTTCAAAAGCTAATAAAGCTCTATCATTAATAACTTCTTTGACTTGTGAGAAGATTTTACGATAGAAATATAATCCATCATTTCCACCAAATAAAGCAACATGTGGTTCATTGTCTTTGACCACTGCTTCAATATCTTGAGTATTAGGAATATAAGGTGGATTAGATACAAAGATATCCACTTTGATATTATTTTCTATTAATGGTTGTAACATATCTCCTTGATAGAATTGAACATGAGCGCCTAATTCTTTGGCATTCATTTTAGCCACTTCTAAAGCATCATTTGAAATATCTGTTGCTGTGACATGAAGTTTTGGTTCTTCTAAAGCCAAACTAATAGCAATTGCTCCTGAACCTGTACCTACATCACATAATTGTATAGAAGAATAATCTTCAAAGTAATCATCTATCTTATACAAAATATTCTCTACAAGTTCTTCTGTTTCATATCTAGGTATCAAAACATTTTCATTAACAATGAAGTCTCTAGAAAAGAAAGTTTCTTTTCCTTTAATATATTGAACAGGTTCACCATTCAAATATCTTTGCATACATTCATGAAATTGTTTTAATAATTCTTCATCTACTTCTTCATCCATCATTAAATATAATTCATGAGGTTCTTTATTCGCAAGATGATAGAATAAGACTTTAGGAACATTACAGTCTTTATTATTTTCATCTAACAATGCTTCACTTTGACGAATTAATTCTCTAACAGTCATTATTCTTCTTCTCCTGCAAGTTTTAATCTTTGTTCTTCATTGATTAAAGCTTCAATAATATCTTCTAATTTTCCTTCCATAATACGATCTAATTGTTGAATTGTTAAACCAATACGATGATCAGTCACACGGTTTTGTGGATAGTTATAAGTTCTAATTTTTTCACTTCTATCGCCACTACCAATTTTACTACGTCTTTCACTTCCTAGTGCTTCTTCTTGTTCACGAATTTTCATCTCATATAATTTTGCACGCATTGCACGCATTGCTTTGTCCCTATTGTCATGTTGACTACGTCCATCTTGGCTTGTTGTCACAACCCCAGTAGGAATATGAGTAATACGTACAGCTGAGTCAGTTTTATTAATATGTTGTCCTCCGGCACCAGAAGCACGATAAGTATCAATTCTTAAATCACCTGGATTAATTTCCACATCAACTTCTTCAGCTTCAGGCATAACCAATACAGTAGCTGTAGAAGTATGAACACGTCCTTGTGTTTCAGTCTTAGGTACACGTTGTACACGATGTGAACCTGATTCAAATTTCAACTTAGAATAAACGCCTTCTCCTTTAATCATGAATGAAATTAAAGCATATCCTCCAGCATCAGATTCTTGAGCTTCCATAACTTCGATTTTCCATCCTTGAGATTCTGCATATTTCACATACATTCTATATAAGTCACCAGCAAAGATATTTCCTTCATCTCCACCTGCAGCTCCTCTAATTTCTACAATAACATTTTTATTATCGTTTGGATCTTTTGGAATAAGTTCTAAGTGAAGTTTTTCTTCAATAAGAGGTTTCTTTTCTTCTAATTCACTTAATTCTAATTCCGCCATTTCCTTGATTTCCGGATCTTTTTCTTTTAATAATTCTTTAGCTTCTTCAATACCATCTAATATCTTTTTATATTCTTGATATAAATGATATGCATTTTCCAAAGAAGCTTGTTCTTTAGATGCTTCAGTCATCTTTTCTATATCACTTGCAATACTAGGATCCATTAAGATTTCATTTAATTCTTCATATCTTCTTGCGATTGTTTCCAATCTTTCCATCATATTATTCATAACATAACCTCCAAACCTCCTCCATTATAATATAAACTTTTAAAATAAGCAAAATAATAATGATGTATTCTTCGCTTTTTTCATTGACATATTTTTTATCAGTCCTACATTTAAAACATCAAACAAAAAATAAGATGCTCGAATAAAAGTTTGGATATAAATAAGGATATTTGTTATAATATAAATGATTTATGTATGCTAGATAGAAGTTAATGTAAACTGATGAATATATTTAGAGGAGGAATAAAGGATGATTAAAGCTGTTATTTTTGATATGGACGGATTAATGATAGATAGTGAAAGAGTGACTTTTGAAGGTTATCAAGAAGTTTTAAAAGAATTATCATTAACAATGAGTGAAGAGTTTTATAAATCTTTATTAGGAAAACCAATTAGAGATATACACCAACGTTTTTATGATGTCTATGGTAAAGATTTTCCAGTAGAAGATGTTATAAAAAAAGTACATCTCTATATGGAGAAACGTTTTATCAATGAAGGTGTTCCTGTAAAACAAGGATTAATTGAATTATTACAATATCTTCAATCTCATAACTATAAAACAATTGTTGCAACATCTAGTCATAGAAACAGAGTTGACCAAATCTTAAGTCTTGCAAATATTACACAATATTTTGATGACTCTATTTGTGGTGATGAAGTCACAAAAGGGAAACCAAATCCCGAAGTTTTCTTAAAATCATGCGAAAAACTTTCAGTAGATACCTCTCAAGCAATTGTCTTAGAAGATAGTGAAGCTGGTATTCAAGCAGCATATAGTGCTCATATTCCAGTTATTTGTATTCCTGACATGAAATACCCAGAAGAAAATTATGCTAATAAAACAACAAAGATTCTATCTTCATTAGATCAAGTCATTGATTATTTAAAAGAAAACGCATAACAAACCCCATAAGTTCAAAACTCATGGGGTTTTATCTTATGATTTGATATCTAATGTATAGTTATAATGATCTTTACTATAGCCATTGGCTTCGTAGAAGCGATGGGCTTTTTTTCTATATGTTGATGTAGAGAGTTCAATTTGTTCTAAGTCATATTCTCTTGCAAGATTTATCGCATAATCTAGAAATTGCTTTCCTATATTTTGACTACGATATTGCGGATCAACGATTAATTCTACAATTTCTCCTGTATCTTGATGATGATGTAAGTAATGGTGAATATAAAAACTCATGAAGCCAACAATCTTATCTTGTATTTTATATACAAGGAAATGGATATCTTGTTGATTGAATGAATTATAAAAAACTGTTTGGAAATGATCCTTGTTGATTTGTTTATCTTCTAATATACAAATCAATTCATAGATACGTTCTAAATCTTCTTTTTTAGCTAATGTAATCATATGTTAAAAAGAAGCATGAAGCTTCTTTTATAATTCTTCTCCATTTGTTTCAATCACATGTTGATACCATTTGAAAGAATCTTTTTCTCTTCTAGAGAAATCTCCTGTACCATCATCATATCTTTCTACAAAGATGAAACCATAGCGTTTAGCCATTTCTCCAGTAGAAGCAGAAACTAAGTCTATACAACCCCAAGGTGTATATCCTCTTAAGTCTACACCATCTAATACAGCTTCATGCATTTGTTCAATATGACTTCTTAAATAGTCAATACGATAATCATCATGGACGCAACCATCTTCGCTGATTTCATCAAAAGCACCCAATCCATTTTCTACTACGAAAATAGGTTTTTGATATCTATCCCAGATTTCGTTTAAAGAGAAACGTAATCCTTCAGGATCAATTTGCCATCCCCAGTCACTTGCTTTTAAGTAAGGGTTAACAACTCCACCTAAAATATTTCCTTTTCCAACTTTACGTTTTTCTTCATCAGCAGTTTGGCAATTTGACATATAGTATGAACAAGTATAGAAATCTACAGGTCCACTTGCTAAAATATCATCATCTCCTGGTTCTTTATGAATAGTAATGTTGTTTTCTTTAAAGTATCTATTCATATAGTTAGGATATTTTCCTCTACATTGAACATCACTACAGAACCAGTTCAGAATATGATTTTGTTTTTGATTTTCGATTTGATCTGCTGGATTACATGTTAATGCATAGCTTGTTGCCATAATTTGCATACATCCTACTTGATTTTCTGGATCGATTTCATGTGCTAATTTAACAGCTAAAGCACTTGCTAAAAATTGATGATGTAATCCTTGGAATCTATTATTTGGATTATCTACTTGGTCCATGAAATCCATTGGTTTGATTTCATTTAAGATTCCTTGACTTAAAAATCCACCCATTTTAGATGTTGCACTATTAATTTCATTAAATGTCAACCAGTATTTTACTTTTCCTTTATATCTTGTAAATATAGCTTTACAGAAGTTTAAATAACAGTCAATCATTCTTCTATCAGCCCATGCATTCCATTTTTTAGTTAAATGGAATGGCACTTCATAGTGAGATATAGTTACCATTGGTTCTATATTATATTTTAAACATTCATCAATTAAATTCTCATAGAATTTTAATCCTTCTTCATTAGGTGTTTCTTCATCACCTTTAGGGAAAATTCTTGTCCATGCGATTGAAAAACGATACATTTTAAATCCCATTTTCGCAAATAAAGCAATATCTTCCTTATATCTATGATAATGGTCAATAGCATCATGACTTGGATAAAATGTTCCTTCTTCTAATTCAGGTGTAATTCTTTTACTTGTATCAACTGTACCTCCAGTACAGATGTCTGGACATGAAACACCTTTTCCGCCTTCTTGCCAACCACCTTCTAATTGATTAGCAGCAGTTGCTCCACCCCAATAAAATCCTTTTGGAAAACTCATTTTTATTCCTCCTTTGTTTTTTTAATATATAAATAATACTATAATGAATTTCATAATTTTTTCAAAAATTGAAATCTCTTGTTTATACATCTGTTTTCTTTTACAATATTATCGGTGATAGAAATGAAAAAATTAGTACTTATAATGATAGCTTTATCTCTTGTAGGTTGTAGTCAACCTCAAGAAACAAAACAAGAAGAATCAAAACAGACAGTGAAATGTACTTTTGTAGGTGATACTTTATATGAAGAACCTTATTATAAATGGATTGGTAATGCTCAAGAAGATAAGGGATATTATGATTCTATCCAATCCTATTTTCAAAACGATGATTTATCAATCGCAAACTTAGAAGTGCCTATAGGTGGAAAAGAATTAGGAATATCTGGTAGTGGCTATTCATTTAATACATCTTATGATATTGGAAATCAATTGGCTTCACTAGGTTTAGAAGTTGTCTCTACAGCCAATAATCATGCTTATGATAGAAAAGATAAAGGTGTTGATCATACTTTAGATTTCCTTCGTCAAAAGGATATCCTTGGAGTAGGAACATACTACAATCAACAAGATAGAGATGCAGGCAAATATAAAACAATTAATGGCATTAAGTTTGGATTTATATCATACACATATGATACAAATCAAGCCATTAGTCAACAAAGTCTAGAAAAAGTCGCTGTATTTTTAGATAATCAGAGAAATTTCACTCAAGAATATAAAGATCTTCTTACAAAAGAAGTCAGTCAAACAAGAAAAAATTGTGATATTTTGATTGCTATGATGCACTGGGGTAATGAATTTACATATCATGTAACCAATCAACAAAGGGAAGTCTCACAACTCTTAAGTGATTTAGGTGTTCATATTATTATAGGAAATCATTCACATTGCCCTCAACCAATAGAATATATCGGGAATACTCTTTGTATGTATTCTTTAGGCAATTTTATTAGCGCAGATCCTTATGTTAACCGTGCTACTAACGAATTTAAAAATGCGTATAATCTTTCATTTATGATACAATTAGATATTATAAAAGATAAAAATCAAATATCTGTTCATAACATTCAATGTACACCTATCATCAATTATTATGATAAAAACATAGAAAACTTCAAACTTGTCCCTTATCAACAATACACTCAAGATTTAGAGACATCGCATTATCATTATCAAGATGGTCTTACCAAAGAATGGATTACAAAAACAACTCATAAACTGTTACCTGACAACATAACTATAAATTAAAAAGAGACGTATGTCTCTTTTTCTTATGGGTATATTATTTTTTTATAGTAATACTTTATGCGATAAATAATGGCTTATCGTTACCAATGACATCGCCTGCTTTAGTAGTCGCAACATAATACACTGAACTATCTTCTGGTTTGTAGTAAACATCAAGTGTATCAATTGTTGTCATTTTCACACCTTGTGATTTTAAATCTTCCTTTACTGTTTTTTCAATCACAGATGCTTCCACGTTTTTATTATGAAATTGTACTTGTAATTTTACTTTCACACCTCATCCTCCTTATATCCATTATAAATGAAAGCGATTACGATTTCAACAATCGATTACTTTCATTTCCTATAATATATCACTTTTTTATATAAA
This sequence comes from Erysipelotrichaceae bacterium UBA3379, assembly GCA_002359025.1. Taxonomy (GTDB): domain Bacteria; phylum Bacillota_I; class Bacilli_A; order Erysipelotrichales; family Coprobacillaceae; genus UBA3379. The sequence continues at coordinate 36,073 of DEPZ01000001.1, forward strand.
TGCAAAACATTTCTTTAGATATTTGTCATTAACACATATTATTTCATATATATTGTTATAATCTTGGTTATACTTTTTATGTATAAATACACAAAATATATAATAAAATATAAAAGATCTTATGTAATTATAATTCTATAAAAAAAGCCATCAAATGATGATGACTTTTATACTTTATGAATTTATTTTTTTAGAATAAGCTTTTCTTCTTTCGTTTTCTGTTAATAAACGTTTTCTTAGACGAATATTTTGAGGAGTCACTTCTACAAGTTCGTCATCATTAATATAATCTAGACAAGCTTCTAAGTTAAAGACTCTAGGTTTTTTCAATACAACTGTTGAATCTTTTGTAGAAGAACGAGTGTTTGTTAATTGTTTTCCTTTTGTCACATTAACAACTAAGTCATTATCACGGCTATGTTCTCCAACAATCATACCTTCATAAACTTCTACACCTGGACCTACGAACATAACACCTCTGTCTTCTACTCCACCTAATGCATAAGCAGTTGTTTGTCCTGCATCAATTGAAACAAGAACACCAAGTTGTCTTTTCCCAACTGTTTCACCTTCCATTGGTCTATAATCTATAAATGAATGATTAATAATACCATAACCTTTTGTCATAGTTAAGAAGTTTGTCATGAATCCCATTAAACCACGTGAAGGAATAGTGTAATGTACTTTTGTCATACCATCAACAGAGTCCATATTTTCTAATGTACCTCTTCTATATCCTAAAGATTCAATAACACTTCCAATGCATTCATCAGGTGCTTCAATAAATACTTCTTCATATGGTTCGCATAAAACACCATCAATTTCTTTGATGATAACTTTAGGTTTAGAAACTTGTAATTCATAACCTTCTCTACGCATATTTTCTACTAATATAGATAAATGTAATTCACCACGTCCTGATACAATCCATTCTTCACTATTTGGAATTCTTTCTACTTTTAAAGATACATCTCTATTTGTTTCTTTAAATAATCTTTCTTCAATCTTACTTGCTGTAACAAACTTACCTTCTTTACCAGCGAATGGTGATGTATTTGTTCCAAATACCATCTGGATAGTTGGTTCATCTACATGTAATAATGGTAAAGGCTCTTCTTGTCCTAATGTACATACAGTTTCACCTACACCAATATCAGCTAATCCTGCAATTGCGATAATGTCTCCTGCATGTGCTTCTTCGATTTCAATTCTATGTAAACCTAAGAAACCAAATAATTTTTGAATTCTAAATTGTGTTTTTGTACCATCAGCTCTTAAACAAACAACAGTTTCATTGACTTTCATTGTTCCACGTTGAATTCTACCAATTCCAATACGTCCTACATAATCATTATAATCTAATAAAGCAGGTTGGAATTGTAAACCACCGTTTTCATCTACTAATGGTGCTGGTATTTCATTGATAATCATATCAAATAAACAATCCATATTGTTAACTTGTGTTGAAATGTCTGGATCTAAGCTTGATGTTCCCATTAATGCTGAAACAAATACAGTTGGGAAATCTAATTGATTATCATCTGCACCTAGTTCCATAAATAATTCAAGAACTTCATCCATAACTTCATGAATACGTACAACTGGTCTATCCACCTTATTAATCACAACAATAGGTTTTACTTTTGCTTCTAATGCTTTTTTTAATACAAAACGTGTTTGAGGCATTGTTCCTTCATAAGCATCTACAACCAAAAGGACACCATCAACCATATTCATAATACGTTCTACTTCTCCACCAAAGTCAGCATGGCCTGGTGTATCCATAATATTTATACGATAGTCTTTATAGTTGATTGCTGTATTTTTCGCAAGGATTGTAATTCCTCTTTCTCTTTCAATTGCATTACTGTCCATTGCTCTTTCAGCAATTTGTTCGTTATCTTTGAGTGTTCCAGATAATTTTAATAATTGGTCAACCAAAGTTGTTTTCCCGTGGTCAACGTGTGCAATAATAGCTATATTTCTAATATTATTCATAATATTGACAACTCCTTTTCGACTTTTAGATTATAACATAATTATGTCAAAACACAATAATAATATATTGATGTTATGAAGGTTTTTTATCATTTATTTGATACAAAGAATTGAACTGTGTGTAATATAACTGATTGAATATGTTCTAGCGTATCATAATTATGTGATGCACCTTCTACAGGATAGAAAACAGGATTATGAAAAAGAGTTAAATATTTCTTAGATATATCATAAGGAACTGTTTTATCTTCTGTTCCATGAATGATATATAATTCATTTTTATATATAGATAAATCTTTATACAAATCTCTACTTGCTATATCTTCTACAAATTCATGTGAAATTTCAAATCCACCATGATCATAATAAGCAGATTGTTTGACATGTCCTTTTAAATATTCAATAGCTTCAGGCAAGTTGAAAGCTGGTGCCCATAAGCACATCTTTTTAACATCTAAAGGATATATTTTAGCAATCTCACTTGCTATAGCACCTCCCATAGAATGTCCCAATACATAAATATCTGTAGTAGAAGGTAATTTCTTAATCTCTTCAAAAATCAAACGTGCACAACTTAACTCATCACGGAATGTCATGTCTTTAAATTCTAAATCAGATTGTCCTGTTCCTAGAAAGTCCATTCTGACACTACCAATTCCATAAGTTTCTAATTGTCTTGATATTTGTGTATATGAAAATTTGGTACCTGTATTACATCCTGTAAAGCCATGAAATATAATACATACTGGAAATTTATCTAATTCTGGTTTATGAAAAAAACCTCTCATAATACCTTTATGTGTTGATATCTCATAATATTGTTGCATAATTTTCCTCCATGTTATTTTTTAGTGTTTGAGCATATATTTGATATGCTTTTTCATTAATATGTAGTCCATCTTTAAAGTATTCTTCTATTGGTTGTCCCTTTTTATTACATAATGCAGGATAAACGTTAATGAAATGAACATAATCGTATGGAATCATCTTTTTATACTCTTTAAATACCATTTTTAATATATCATTGCTTCTGATTCCAGGTGTAACTTTATATCCATGATATTTTTCAAGACAAGGAATACAGCTAACAACATGAATTTGACATTGAGGTAAATTGTAATGTATGATTTCTACCATTTCTTTAACATGTAATGCTATATTTCTTGGACTTGACATTTCTGTATTACCCAAATCATTTGTTCCAATCATGATAAAAACACGAGATGGTTCATATTTAATAACACCCTCATCAATAAAATTCAACAATACAGAAGATGTGATTCCACCTATTCCACAATTATATACATTTCCTAAATCTCCCATATACTTTTCAACATCAAATCCTTGAGTAATAGAATCCCCATAAAAAACAGTTCCACCTTTTTGATGACTTTTTTGTTGTTGTATAATTTCTAACATTCTTTCTAATACAGATTCTCTTAATTGATATCTATTTGTATCATAAATCATACTTTCTCTCATTTGTTATCCTCCTACAAACAAAACTTGTACACATAGCATATAAATCATTGTTGCTCCAAAGATTGATAATAATGTATTACGTTTCCATAAATGCAATAATACAACACTTAAAACACCTATAACTTCACATATACCATGATTTCCATGCATGAAATCTACGCTTTTTAAACAATATACAACAAGCATTGCCATAATAGAAAAAGGTAATACATCTCCTAGGTATTCTACTATCTTATTGTTGTGTTTTTTAAATAGTACAAACGGCAATACTCTTGTTAGAAATGTGATGATTGCAATAACACCAATAAGAACAAGTTCATACATGACTCATCCCTCCTTTTTTATACATCACTATCAAAATTATAATGATAGATATCATTGAAGGTATAATAAAGGAATCGGCCCCAAATACTATTAAACATAAAATACTGATAATAAAACCTATATATGTATAAATATGTTTATGAGGTGTTAGAAACTGTTCTAATACAATTACAATAAATAATGCAGTCATCGCAAAATCTAATCCTTTTGTATTGATTTGTAATAAAGAACCTATACATGATCCTATAATACCACCAATAATCCAATAACATTGATTAAAGAAAGAAATAAAAAATAAATAATACTTTTCATCACATCCTTTAGGAGCTTTTGAAGAAACTAATAATGAATATGTTTCATCTGTTAATGAAAATATCATATATGGCTTTAATTTTCCCATTCCTTCAAACTTTTTTATCATGGATAAACCATAGACCAAATGTCTTGCATTAATCAATAATGTCATAATAATTGTAGTTATAATTGTTGCACCTGATGTCAATAAATCAATTGCTACAAACTGCATGCTTCCTGCATAAATAAATACGCTCATAATCAGTGCATAAAAAACACCATACCCTTTACTTTCTAATAATATTCCAAACGCCATGCCTAAGACTATGTATCCCATCATAATCGGCACAGAAGCTAAAAGGGCTTCTTTTATTGTTATCTTCATTTTTTCACCCCAAATCTATATTTTGTATTATTTTAACACTATAGGAGTATTTTGTCATATAAATTTAGTCAATAGAATTGAGTTAAATTATTTATTTGACAAGATTCGTTATTTTCGTATTGATAGCTATCTTGAAATTTATTTCATAATAGATAGAGTATATATCAATAATTAAGAAGATAAAAATTCACTGTAACTTTAAAATAAAGAAAGACTAGAAATCAAAACATTTCTAATCTTCCTTTTAAAAACAACATCTAAACATTTAATAATTTTAAATACATCTCTTGTTCCTCTTTTGAAATATTTAAAATATCCATCGCCTTTGTATAGCCAATATTCATATTTATTGATAAATGAATAATAGCATCCATCATCTTTTTGTTATTATGTTCTCTCTCCATTTGAATACCTTGTTCTATGCCTTGTTTCATGCCTTGTTTCATGCCTTGTTCTATGCCCTGTTTCATACCTTGCTCCATTGCTTTATTTCTAGCTTCCTCTATTCTAGCTCTTTGCTCAAGCTCCTTATGATATTCATTAAACAGCCTCAAATCCTCGTCATTCTCGCTTAAATAAAATGTTATCTTTCTTTCCATAATTCTTGTCACCTCCGTTATTTTCCCTACTCTCTTCTCACTTTTTATTATATCATATATATTGCTTTTAGCAAATATATAGATTAACTTTTCAAATTCACTTATATTTTCTATACCCTTTTGCTTAACAATTTTATCTATACTTTTAAGAAAAATCTCTACTCTTGTCCATGATTGCGTTGTAGTTCGACACTTATCGTCCTTAAACATGCTACATCTCTTTAAATCATCATTGTCCCCATGACTATTAATGAATAAAATCTGAAGCACTTTTCTTGCTTCGTCATAATTCTTCACTCCAGCAATAAATATTTTAGACATATACATATCAAACCTAATTCCCATTTCATGATAAGTTTGATTTTGCATTTCCATATTAACCTTTATTTCATCACCCACATCAAAAAGTGCATCACAAATCATTTCCTTTTCATGTTCCTTTGTTGAAAAATGAGTATTGATACTGTAAATTTTTTGATACTGCATATCTAGTATTTCCTTTAACAGTAGATTGCATAGATATAAGCTGTCTTTATCCTGCGATAAGAAAACATACTTGAAGAATCTATCTCTTGTAAACATAAATTCTATAAGCTTGGGGTCCTTGAAAAAATTATTTTTCATAAATTCATTCATATTTCCTCCTCCAAAACCTACCCCTACTTATATATACACACATTTTTTTCATTTTTCTTTTTGAATAAAAATTTCATAGAAAAGAAAAACCTAAAACTCATTTGTTTTCAATAAGTTTTAGGTTTATGATATAAATTTATATTTTCTAATCAATATAATTCTTTTATTTTCTATCTTATGTTTAAATTTTCAAATACTTACTTGCTATATTCCTCACTTTCCTTTGATAGCATTTCAATAGTGCTCTTTAATTCTTCTATATGAGAAACAATATAATCACAATCATATTCTTGAAATTCTTCTCTACTCCCATAACCAAAGAGAACGCCAATACATGGTATTTCATTTTCATGTGCACCTATAATATCATGTTTACGGTCTCCTACCATAATACAATCATGTGAGTCTAAGTGTTCTTGTTGTAAACAATATGCTATAACTTCACCTTTCGCATTTCTTGTACCATCTAATTCACTACCATAAATACCTTTAAAATAATGATCCAAATGAAAATATTGAAGTATTTCTCTAGCAAAAACAACAGGTTTACTTGTACATACATATAGTTCTTTCCCTTGATCTACAAAATCTTTTAACATACTTTCTATACCTTGATAGACTTCATTTTCAAATATTCCTTTATCTCTATAGTACTCTCTGTATTTATCTACAGCTTTTAAACTATCTTCATTATTCATATGATAATATTCTTGAAAAGAATCTACTAAAGGTGGTCCTATAAAAACCTTTAAATCTCCTAAATCTGTTACTTCTATACCAAAAGATTTCAAACTATATTGGACTGATTTTGTGATACCAAGAAATGGATTTGTGAGTGTTCCATCTAAATCAAATAATATCTTATTCATAATACACCCCTACTACATTATAACATTTATAAATAAAAAAGCGAAAGAGATGTTTTGGGGAAACATCTCTTTCTTAGGGATATATGATAGATTTGAGGGGAATCAATACTATCGTATTTGTCTTTCGACACGATTAATATAAATGAGAAATATGTACTGAAAATGAACTTTTAAATATTTTTGAATTTTTTTGGTTTATTTAATATTTCATGACAATGACGACATCTTGGTTCATAATGATCTACCGCACCTACAAGTACAATTGGATCTTCAAAAGATGCTGGTTTACCATCTACAAGCCTTTGTGTACGTGTTGCTGGTGCTCCACATTTTGCGCAGACAGCAGTTAATTTTGTCACAAATTCAGCGCGTGTTAAAAGTTCAGGTAAAACGCCAAAAGGTTCACCTCTAAAATCTTTATCCAATCCAGCTACCATAACTCTTAATCCTTTATCTGCAAGATATTCACATACATCTACAATATCTTGATCAAAGAATTGTACTTCATCTATTGCGACAACATCTGTATCTGATTTTATATAATTTAAGATATCCTTAGAATTTTCTACAACAATACAAGGAACTCTTGTTCCTGCATGTGATACAATTTCTGTTTCTGAATAACGATTGTCTACTTTAGGTTTAAATACAATAATTTTCTTTTTTGCAAATGATAATACATTAATACGTCTAATGAGTTCTTCTGTTTTTCCGGCAAACATACAGCCACAAATGACTTCTAGCCATCCTTCTCTATATTGATTATACATTTTTCATTCCTCCACAAATATCCATTATACAATAAACCTTTTGTCTTTTGTACATATTTCATTCATAATTGTTCTTTATAATGTGTTCAGGTGATAAAAATGAATTGGCTTAGAAATTTTATGTATGGTAGATATGGTGTGGATCAATTGGGTAATTTTTTATTTATTGCTTATATTGTTTTATTTGTTTTATCTTTATTTATTCCTTTCTTATCTTTACCAGCTTATGTATTAGTTATTTTTTGTTTGTTTAGAATGTTTTCTAAACAACATTATAAGCGTAGCTTAGAAAATCAATTCTACTTAGAAAAAACAACTGGTATAAGAAAATTCTTTAACCGCCAAAAGAATAGATGGATATATAGAAAAACACATAAATATTTAAAATGTCCTCATTGTCATCAATATTTACGTGTACCTAGAGGAAAAGGTGAAATAACTATTACATGCCCAAAATGTCATAAACAATTTGATAATCGTACTTGAAAGGCACAGTTGTGTCTTTTTTTTGTTATAGAAAAAGCTGGAAACTCGTCCAGCTTAAGTTCTTAAATCTTTTGTACTTTGTAATGGATTGACCTGTTGATCACTACGAGCAGGATTTGCAAACTTACTGTATTGTTTTAAGAATACAAGTCGTATATCAGCAAGTGCACCATTACGATGTTTTGCAATAATGATATCTGTTGCCCCTTGTGTTTCTGCTTCCTTGTTTGGATTTTGATAATCTTCACGATGAATAAAAGAAACAATATCGGCATCCTGTTCGATAGCTCCTGATTCACGCAAGTCAGATAGAACAGGTCTTTTATTATCACGTTTTTCTACCGAACGTGATAACTGACTCAATGCAATAACTGGCACACGTAATTCTCTGGCAATCATTTTTAATTGTCTTGAAATATCAGAAACTTCTTGTTGTCTTGATTCTCTACTATTTGCAGGTCCTGAGATTAACTGTAAATAGTCGATAATAATCATCTTTAGTCCATGATCTCTTTGTAATCTACGACATTTTGCTGCAATTTCTCCTACACGAATACCTGGTGTATCATCAATGTATAGATTACATTTTGATACTTTGTCAGCCGCAGCATAATAACGTTCATTACTTTCTTTTAAAATAGAACCTGATCTTAGAGATTCTGCTTTTAAACTTCCAGCCGAACAAATAATACGTTGAATTAATTGTTCAGCAGGCATTTCTAGTGAAAATACAGCGACTGCTTCGTCTGACTTATATGAAACATTATATGCCACATTAAGAGCAAAAGCTGTTTTCCCTACAGATGGTCTCGCTGCCAAAATAATTAAATCACCACGTTGAAAACCAGAAGTTAATCTATCTAAATCATAATATCCAGTCTTCACTCCAGATATTTCTCCATCTTGTTTTTGCAACATAATCAATCGATCCGTAACGCTTTGAATAACTGATTTAACATCTTTAAATTCACCGGCATTACGATCTCTTGTTACATTTAAGAAATTCTTTTCTGCTTCACCTATAAAATCATTGATATTATCTATTTCACCATATGCATTTTCTATGATTTGAGTAGATTGTTGAATTAATTTTCTAAGTAAAGACTTTTCATTTAATATCTTTAAATAATGATGACTATGAGCAGTCGTTGGAACAGATTCACTTAATTGTAATAAGTATTCTACTCCACCAATCTTATCTAATGATTTTTTATCCATAAGATAAGATGTCAAAGTCGTTACGTCCACTGGATTATTCTGACTATCTATTGCTTTCATAGCTTCAAAGAGAATACGATGGCCTTCAAGATAGAAATCGTCCGGTGTAGCTAAACTTAAAATCTCATTGCATGCATCTTTAGATATCAACATTGATCCAAGCAATGATCTTTCTGCTTCTATGTCATGTGGATATTCCCTTGCCATCTTATTCCTCCTTATTTTTCATGTAAATGAACTTTAATAGTTGCAATAACTCCTTTATATAATTCAATATTTAATTTTGTATAACCTAATGCTTGAATTGGATGTGCATTAATAAACTTTCTTTTATCTATTTTAATTCCATGTTTTTTCATTAATTCTTCTGCAATATTTTTTGTAGAAACACTTCCAAATGTTCTTCCATCTTTACCAGAAGAAATAGGGAATTCTAAAGTAATAGACTCAATTGTTTCTTTAAGTTTTTCTGCTTCTTTTTTCTTTTCTAATTCTAATAATCTTTGTTCTTCTTTTTCCTTAGCAACCATTTGTTTTCCATGTTCAGTTGCAAGAATAGCTAAATTATTCTTAATTAAAAAGTTTTGTCCATATCCATCAGCAACCTTTACAATATCCCCTTTCTTTCCTACTTTCTTTACATCTTGCAATAAAATTACTTTCATCCTATTTCACCTCTATCATCTAAATATTCACTAATCTTTTCTTCCAATAGAAGTCTTACATCTTCTATTGTTTGATTTTCAAACTGAGCAGCAGCCATACTAAAATGTCCACCACCACCCATACTTTCCATAATCATTTGAACATTAATATCCTTTGCACTTCTTGCACTTAAAGCAATCATATTCTTAGAAATACGACCAATCGTAAAAACTGCTTTAATGCCACTCACTTCTAGTAGTGAGTTCCCTGCTTTGGCTAGCATTGTTCTTGTATATTCTTCTTGTTCATCACCACAAGCAATCAATATATGATTATTATATTGATATGCACTTTGTGTTATAGAAAGCTTTTGTAATGTTTCTTCATATGAATCTTGTAAAAATTCATATGCCTGTATCATACTTGCTTGTAATTCTTTTAAATATGCCGCAGATTGGAAAGTACGAACACCCACTCTTTGTCTAAAGTAATTGGTATCCACTAACATACCTGCATACATAATTGTTGCATCTAATTCATTAATCTTCAAGTCTATATGTTGATATTCACATAACTCTACTATTAACTCTACGGTACTAGAAGCTCCTGGTTCTAAGTATGTCAATGTTGGTGCCACAATGAACTCTTCGCCTCTACGATGATGATCAATAACAACTTTTGTTCTAATACGGTCTAACAATGCACTAGATATTGCTAGACTTGGTTTATGATTATCTACAACTATCAATAGTGTATTCTTATCAACATGTTCTAATGCTTCTGCAGCAGTAATAATGAGATTCTTATACTTTGGCATAGATTTTACCATCACTGCAACATCTTTTGTCTTTTGTTCTATAGAATCAAAATCCAAAATAATTCTTGTTTTCTTACCATAAGTCTGAGCAATCTTGGCAACTCCAATCGAAGCTCCAAAAGAATCTAAATCAGAATTTTTATGCCCCATAATATAAACTTGACTTGAGTTTTTAATCAAACCAGCAAGTGATTGCGCTATAATTCTTGCACGAACCTTACTACTCTTTTCAAAAGTATCTGTATTACCACCAAAGAATTTAACATTTTCATCTCCTGATTTAACAGCTACCTGATCTCCACCACGCGAATAAGTTAAATTCAATGCAGCAGAAGCCATCTCATCTAATTCTCTTAATACTCTAGAGTCTCTTCCTATACCAATACTTAATGTCATTACTTCTTCTAATTCTTTAGACATTTCTTTAAATGTATCTAGTATAGCAAATTTGTTTTCTACTTGTTTACGATAAATTCTTTCATTAAAGAAAGCCAAATATCCTCCTGATTTAAATCTACGAATAATCATCCCATTAGAATAGGCCCAATCAACAATCACTTGACGTGATTTAGATTGAATAAGTGCCATTTTAGGTTCATCTGCATTTTCTAATGTTTCTTCATAGTTATCGATTGTAATATAAGCCATACAGACTTGTTGATCTGCATAATCTTGTTGTAAAGATAGAAACTGAGTGACATCTTTTAAATAAATAAGTTTTGTTTCTTTACTATTATAAGCTTCAAATTTTCGTCCTTTGATATCTATGACTTTGACATCTTCATCATCAAATAAAGATATTAAATGAGGTTGCCACTCTAATAATTTAACACCTATAATATTAATATTTAATTCTTTAAACAAATCACTTGTCCATGTAATATTTCTATTTTCATCATATTGAATCAAACCAATACCACCAAATAAAAATGCATTCTTTGCATCTGTATCCAATACCGCAGCAACACTTGTATTATTGGTTTCTATTAAATATGCTAAATAAGCTAACAACACACATAGAATAATATTCTTTATAAAAGCATAAATAGACAAAATAAACAATAAAGAAGTATTAAATAGAAGATACAAACCAAATAATAAAGTACATTCCCCAAACAATAAAGCGACTATTATATTTCTCATTTGAACAGCTTTCTTTATCATAACATGCACCTCCTAAATATCTTTATTATACAATATATTCCTTCTTAAATCACTAAATATATCAAGTATTCCACTCGCCACATATAACACAGAATTCACAACCGGAATGAATACACCTATAAATACTAATATCATCAGCTTGTTTTTCTTCTTTAGTATACACAACCAACATAAAAATGCAAATCCTTGTACAGCTAATGTCAACATACTTAACAAATAAATATAATCAATCCATATACTACTGATATAACGACTTAAAAAATAAGAACCAAACATACTTATAATCAATATCCAACCTACATTTTTAGATATATGCAATAAGGCAATATGAAAAACTCCTGGAAATTCTATTTTTAATCTTTTGAGAACAATCTGACATAACATCATAATAATATACATCTCTAATGCTGAGAGAATGATCATAAGTAATGGGAACAATGACATAAATGTCTGAATAGTTATTTGTTGGTGAATTGCTGGATAAATTGTTTCTACCATAGAATATATTTCTTGCATTTCTTGATATAAATCTATTTGTAGTAAACCAGCAAAAACTTGATAAATCAATATATTTTTCAATAATGATGCAAGAAATGTCACGACAACCATTATTGATTGTTTGGCTTTTCTTTTCAAAGCTTCTGCTATAAAGAGACCTATAATACATGATGAAAACGCAGAAATAATGAAAAATGGTAATCCCACTAATCCTATGACAATCAATGAAACAATACATACAATGATATTATCTTTTAAACCATATTGATATCCATACCATACAATAGGTATAGTCATGACATAACAAATCAATATATCAAATAAACTTCCTGTATAAGTATTGAATAAAGATAATGCTCCAAACATCGAAGCAATCATAGCACCTTGTACTAACTTTCTTGTTTGATTATTCATAATGATCCCCTTTTTTCATATTATACAATATTTTTAATCATTTTCAATTGTCTTATCATACTGCTCCATTGCTTGTTTTGTGATGATTTCATCATCACATTTTCCACAATCACTACAACCATTACAAATCAATCTAGAGCCACATTGTTTACAATGTTCTCTATAGTGAGGTGTATACCATTCTTGAAATAAAGAATAAGATTCTAAATTATAATCTATTGGTTTCCCTTTATGTTGTAGTCTAGAAAGATAAGCGAGTTTAGCTTGTTGTCTTTTAGAAGGAATATGATATGTTCTTCCATCTTTGACATAATAAGAACCTGTTTCTATAAAACAAAAAAGAATATCATAGTATTTTGCTTGTTTATATAAGCTAACAATCCAATCATGGTGGCATGGTCGTGTTCCACCATAATTTTCACCACCTACGACAACTTGTTCTATTTGAGAAGTTGCTAAATACTTTGATATATCTATTTTACCAATTAATGGTGCACACATAATGCCTTTATGTTTTGCTGGAGTTTCTAATAAGATAGGTATTCTTTCATCAGCTCTAGCTTGATTTTCACAGGTTACATTTAAAATTACATTTTCATAACCTTCATTCCAATCTTTAGGTAAGCATTGTTGTAAACGAGATGCACGTTTGGTTAATATATAGAATTTCACATCACTTCTTTTTCGAATGATTGACCAGACTTCATCTCTCCATGCATCTGCTTCTTCCAAGCAAAAATCAGAAGTCATGCATACACGAATCATTTCACCACTTTTTACTTTATATTCGTTGTTTTTATCTTTACTTAAAGGATAATCAAAGTTTTGGGTTTTATATATAGATGCACCATCTTTATCATACATCTGATCCATATAATACATATAACAATTTTGACATCCTTCACTGATTTTATAACATCCATGCCAAGGATTCCATATATCATGCATACAACCACTTCCTTACATACAGTATACTTGACAAAAAGAAGGACATCAACTCTAAATAAATAATATAATCTTTTAGAAAAAGGGTGACTTATGAAGATATTATTGATAAAATGAGCCAAGAAATAGTTAAGTTATATGTATTAAATAAGTAAAGAATGAAAAGGTGGTTGTAGTGAAAGTATTAGCAAGTGATTTTGATGGCACTCTCTTTTTTCATGATAAAGGTTTCAAAGAAGAAGATATAGAAAAGATTAAAGAGTTTCAACAGAAGGGTCATTTATTTGGTATATGTTCTGGAAGAAGTTTAAAAGGTATTCAAGTTCAAATAGATCCTCGTATTCAATTAGATTTCTATATTATAAGTTCTGGTGCACAAATACTAGATAAAGATTTGAATATGATTTCTCAACATATTATTGATAAAAATGTTGTGATAAAGATTATATCTTTTATTCATGAAAAGATGGCTATTGATATAGAAGGAGTACATCACAGATTTAGTCTCAATAGAGATCATCCAAGAATAGATGATGATATTCTACTTTCTTCTATTGAAGAATTAAAAGAAGATGTTATTTCTTTTTCGCTCCATTTATCTAGTGAAAAAGAAGCTAAAAAATATACTGACTGGCTTAATGGATTTAAAGACATTCATGCATTTCAAAATAAAAAAGATATAGATATCACAAAAACTGGTATATCAAAAGGAACTGGTATACAAGAAATAAAAAAATATTATCATATAGAAGATCATTGTTTTGCTGGAATTGGCGATGCTTTAAATGATTTACCAATGCTTCAAAGTGTTGATATTCCTTATACTTTTGAAGATAGTAGTGATGATGTTAAAAAATATTCTAAATATATTGTATCTAGTGTAGCCAAATGCTTAGAACATCTAGAAAGTTTATAAGAGAAGCAAATGCTTCTCTTATTTCATTCTCTTCCAATATTGACCAACTGGTTCTTCTGGATGTTCTTGATTCCAAGGAACTTCATGTCTTTCAAAATAACCTATTACATGTCCCTGAAAATCACGTACAGGTACGAAGAACTCTCTTTCTCCATGTTTTGTATTCAATGTTTCAAACATTTCATTTTCACCTTCATCAGCTCTTTTTAAAAACTCTTCTATCTTTGATTTTGAGTTTTCATTATGACAATTAAAGATGCTTCTTCCAACTTGTACTCTTTCACCATATCTCTCTATAGCTGCTTGATTCATATAACGTACAATATGATTTCTATCAACAAATACAACTTCATAAACATATGCATCCAATATACCTTTTAATACTTCTACTGTTATGTCCATTTTTCTTTCCTCACTTTTTATATTCTCTTTTATTATACAAATAAATATCTTCATTGACAATTTTAATATGTCTTTATATAAAAACATTTTAAACATAATTATTTCTATACAAATATGCTACAAATCTGAAGTATATTTCTGCTACTATTCTATTTATACACTGAAAGAGTTACTTTCTTATATTTAGAAAATAACTCTTTTTAAATGATTTAAATTTGTAGTTCATCAATTGTAGAAATCAACCATTTTCCATCTGTATTAGTAATAGTCATTTGCATTTTAAAATCTCGTGATGGTGTAGAATCAACTGCTTTTTTCATAGCATCAAAGAGCACTGGTGTCACATCCTCCATAACTTTTTGCATAACAGCTTCTTCACCTTTTTCAGTCATAAGTTGACTATATTCTGAAAGATTCTTTTCGAGATATTCTTGTACTAATTGGTCTGTATCGACTTTACCTGTTTCTACATTCATTTGTTCAAAATCTATACATTTTCCACTTAATTCTACAGTCGCTTCATTATCATTCTCTGTGATTTTATCAATTGTATATTCAGTAATAGATTTTGTCATAAGATAGTTTGCAAAATCCTGTGCTGCTTTATTGGCAGATTCTGATACTTCTTCTTCAGAAAAGAAATTTTTATATTCTTCTTGAATTCGTGATAACCCAAAGTTGTCCTTTAACTTATCTGCACCTACTGTAAATTCTAATGCTTGTGTATAATTCCCTTCTTTTACTGCAGACATATAACCATCTACACTTGCTTTAATTTCTGCTTCATGAGATTCTCCGCCACACCCAACAAGTGTCACACAAAGCATAAAACCAACAAATACACTTAATAACTTTTTCATAATACACTTCCCCTTTCTTTATATATATTTTATCATAATTCTAAAATATTGTAATAAAAATAGCATAAAACAAAAAATACATCAAAAGTTATTTGCTTAGAACTTTTTGAGGTATATAAACTTATTAAAAATAAATTCACTAAATCTGTTATCTTTATTATCAATAGATTTCTTGAAAAGAAAACTATCCTTCACATGTTGGACGAATAACCAGATCAGACACATCTACATAATCAGGTTGAGAAATTGCATATAAGACTGCATTTGCAATAGTATCTGGTTGTAATCCAAATTTTTCATAAAATCCTTCTACTATTTTCTTATGTTCATTTTCTGCAACAGTATTTAATAACTCTGTTTTAATTGCTCCAGGATAAATTGTTGTTGTACGAATATTCTTTCCTTCTTGATTTGTTTCAATATTAAAAGACTGTAACATAACTTTTACGAAATGTTTTGTTCCACAATAGACAGCATTTCCAGGCACTAATGTCGTTCCTGCTTGGGATGATGTTACAATCACATACCCCGAATATTGATTATAGAACTCTGGAATCACTACATACATTGCATTTAAGACACCTTTGATATTGATATCAATCATATTCATCCAACCAGTGATATCTAATTCAAACATGTTGCCGGCTAGCATAATTCCTGCATTTGCAAACAATACATCAATTTTCCCAAATTTTTCTTTCGCTAATTTGACAATAGCCTTCATATCTTCTACATTCGTAACATCTGATTTGAGATAGATAGCAGATGTTCCCAATTCATTCGCTAGCTTTTCTAGACGATCTTCTCTTCTCCCACTTAATACAACTTTTGCTCCATTAGTAGCCAATACTCTTGCGGTTGCTTCTCCAATTCCTGAAGTTGCACCTGTAATCAAAACAACTTTATTTTCTACATTTTTCATTTTTACTCCTCCTTGATTTCTATGGTAGTGTCAAAAATAGTTAGTTTATTTATATATAAATTAACTTAAAACCCCTATTCTACCTTGGTTTTATTTATATTTTGATTAATTTCCCCTGGAATTAATCTATAAACTTAACCATTTTTCTATACAAAAAAGGTAAT
>DEPZ01000035.1 GCA_002359025.1 Erysipelotrichaceae bacterium UBA3379
GGTATGCCTGTTGGTATTCAACTGATTGGACGGGCATTTGATGAGGCAATATTATATCAAATTGGGAGTGTTTTAGAGAAGGAATCTTATAAGTTAAATAAAAGTTTGGATAGATAGTTAATTTATCTGTTAGTTTTATAATTTTTATATCTTTGTAGAATTCAGTAGTCAATATTAAACATCTTTAGGAGTTGTTTTAATGGAGGAAGTAAATACAGAAATCATTCCTTTCAAAAGAGAGACGATAAAAGAACTTAAAAGTATGGATTACAATAATTATCCGGTCGTATACATACTTCATAATAATAGTAAGAAGTTAAAAGCCTATATCGGAGAGACTGTTCAAATCAGGAACAGGTTAAACAACCATTGGAAAGATAAGAAGAAAACAATGGACAAAGCAGTCATTATATCTCATAATCACTTTAATCAATCAGCTACTTATAATATAGAGACGAAACTAATCAACTATTTTATAGCCGATCAAAAGTACGAGCTATTAAATAAAAGTCAAACGACATCATCTGTGACACATAATTATTATGATAAACCTAAATATGATTATGATATTTTCAATGATTTATGGGAGAAACTAAGGCAGGATAAATTAGTTGATGGAACATTAGAATACTTGGAAAACAAAGATATATTCAAATTGTCACCATACAAAGAACTATCAGAATCTCAAATTGAACTGAAAGAGAATATTTTAGAATTCTGTATAGAGAATATAAAGCACGATAAACCTGCTGTTTATTTCATAAAAGGTGAGGCCGGCACCGGAAAGAGTGTCGTACTCAGTTCAACATTTAATGCAATCCAGGATTTATCGAAAGATGAGCATTCAAAATTAGAAGGTACCAATAATCATTTGCTTGTTAACCACGAGGAAATGATTAAAACTTATAAAACGATAGCCGAAAGTCTACCAAACTTGTTGAAGAAAAACTTTATGAAACCGACAACTTTCATTAATGATGTCAATAAAGGTAAAATCACTTCGGATATCACACTTGTGGATGAAGCACATTTGCTACTTTCAAGAGAAGATCCATATAATGAATACAGAGGTGAGAATCATTTAAAAGATATTATTCAATCCAGTAAAGTTACTATAATAGTTTTTGATGAAAAACAGTTTTTAAAGCTTAAGAGTTATTGGTCCGAAGACCTTGTTAAAGAAATAGGTAAAGATATCGATGCTAGAGTAGGTGAATTTCAGTTAACTAATCAGTTCAGAATACAGGCTGATGATGAGATTGTGGATTGGATAGATGATTTTGTAAATAAAAAGGTTAGACCGATTCCGGACTCATCGGATAAATATGAGCTTGAAGTATTTGATAATGCCGGAGAAATGTTTGACCTTATACAAAAGAGAGACGAGAAACACAGTTTGTCAAGAATTGTCGCAACCTTTGACTATGAGCATAAAAAAGATGGTGAAGAGTACTATGTCGAAGAGATAGGTTTCAAAGGTGTCTGGAACACTACGAAAGAAAAGCAGACTTGGGCAGAACGACCAGACACTATAAAGGAGGTCGGTTCGATTTATACTGTCCAAGGCTTTGATCTCAACTATGTAGGTGTCATACTAGGACCCTCAGTATCCTATGATGAAGAAAAGGAAGAGCTTGTAATTCTCTCACATAAATACAAGGATGTAGGTGCATTTACAGATTCCACCAAGAAAAAAATCGAATACAATGTCAAAGAAATAAAAGAACAGATTATATTGAATTCCATTAATGTATTGATGAAACGTGGGGTTAAAGGGCTATATGTTTATGCCAGTGATGAAAAACTTCGTAAGGCATTGAATCGTATCAAATAGGAGGAGTTATTAGTGGAGCATCTTATTAATGAAATTAATAAATTCAGAGATGAAAGAAATTGGAGACAGTACCATAATTCAAAAGATCTTGCATTGTCATTATCTTTAGAGGCTTCAGAGCTGCTGGAGAATTTTCAGTGGAAATCGGCAGAAGATGGAGCTGAAAAGAACAGACAAAATATAGAGGAAGAACTGGCTGATGTTTTTATTTATGGGCTAATGATGGCAGATGATTTGAATATAGATATGGATCAAGCAATTATTAGGAAACTGAAGAAGAATGAGACAAAGTACCCGAAGAATTAAATTATTATGAATTAGAATCTTATAGAGTTGGAGATATATTTCAAATTTTTACATAGAAAGTTTCAATTTAGACACTTTCTTTTTGTAATTGACACACAAAATAACATTAATATATTTACAATATATGTAACTGGAAATTATGTGCTTAGAAAAGCTATCTATGAATAGACGAATCATTCTAAAATTGCATAAGATTATATATTTTTGTAAGAAGAATAAAAAAGAAAATTGATTTATCATTTTGTCTCTAGTTTCCTTTTTCCAGCTGGGCTCTATCTCATGTAGAGATATACATCATGGGCCTAAATGGATTATTACTGGATTTTTTACATTCATTTTTGTAATTTATCTATTGATACCAAGAATAAATCAATCTGAAAAGCAATTAATATCTGAGGCTGAAGAGATACTTGCAGCAACAGAGTCAGAGATAGTGGTATATCTCTAGTAGG
>DEPZ01000011.1:0-34665 GCA_002359025.1 Erysipelotrichaceae bacterium UBA3379
TTAAAGCTTTTTTAGACCATGCGCATAGCACATGGTTTTCTTTTATAATAAAAACGAAAGATCCATATCTTCCGCTTTCATTATATGATTCAGTTTTTTACTTTATAAGTTCTATTGATTGGCTTTTAATTTATCCACAAATATTTTTATACGAGATGTTGCGAGTTTTAATTCTTCAATACTATATGCATATGAAACTCTTATAAAACCTTCTCCAGCTGGACCAAATGCCGTACCTGGGACACAAGCAACCTTTTGATCATTCAATAATGCTTCGCAAAATTCTTCTGAAGTCATTCCGGTAGAACGAATACATGGAAATACATAAAATGCTCCTTGTGGTTTAAATGTTTCAAGCCCCATATCATTAAATGTCTTCACCAAAAAGTTTCTTCTTGTTTTATAAGAATTTCGCATTTTTTCAATCTCTTCTTGGCAATTTTTTAACCCTTCAATCGCACCATATTGTGCTGGTGTAGGTGCAGACATAATGACGTATTGATGGATTTTATTCATTGCCTTTGTAAAAGTTTCATTTGCAAGAACATATCCAAGTCTCCATCCAGTCATGGCGAAAGCTTTTGAAAAACCACTCACAACAATAACTTGATCTTTAATTTCTTCAAATGAAGCAATAGAACAAAATTCATCTTCATAACTTAATTCAGCATAAATTTCATCTGATAAGACAATAATCCCAGATTCTTTTATGATAGGAACAATTTTTTCGAAATCTTCCTTTGTCATAAATCCACCTGTTGGATTAGATGGATAATTGATAAGAATGACTTTTGTACGTGGAGTTATTGCTTGTTTCAAAAGTTCAGGTGTTAATTTAAATTGGTCTTCATGACGTAAATTAATCTTTACGGTTGTTCCACCAGCTAATTCTACACCTGGAGCATATGCTACATACCCTGGATCAAGTACAATAACTTCATCTCCATGATTAATTAAGGCACGTATTGCTAAATCAATACCTTCTGACCCTCCTACTGTGACTATGCAGTTGTCTTTTGCATCATATTGAACATGAAATCTTCTATGATAATAATTACAAATTTCTTCTCTTAATTCTAATAAACCTTGATTTGCAGTATAGAATGTTTTTCCTTTTTCAATTGAATAAATGGCAGCTTCTCTAATTGCCCAAGGTGTCGTAAAATCAGGTTCACCAACCCCAAGAGAAATAACACCTTCCATTTGTGATGCCAAATCAAAAAATTTTCTAATACCACTTGGTTTAATAATTTTTACATGGTCACTAAGATAATCATTACAATTCATATTAAGGTGTCACCACCAATCTTGTATTCTTTCCATCTTCATCTTCTTCCAATATAATTCCATTATTTTTATATTGTTTTAATACAAAATATGTTGAAGTCCCTGTAACTCCTTCTAAGCATGCTAATTTACTTGCTACAAAGTGAGCTACTTCTTGCATTGTTTTTCCTTTCACAATAGCCATAAACTCAAAGCTACCACTCAAAAGATAAACAGTATCAACTTCATCAAACTTATAAATATGACTTGCTATTCTATCATATCCATATTCTCTTTCTGGACTTGCGTTTATTTGAATCAATGCTGTTACAATTGATGTATTTGCTAAATCCCAATTAACAATTGTATGATACCCACAAATAACCTTTTGTTTTTCTAACTCACTCATTCTTTTTAAAACATCATCTTGTGATGCATCCAAAGCAGCAGCCAAATCAGTGACTTCCATTCTCGCATGACTTTGTAATAAATCTAATAGTAATTTATCTTCCACTCAGACCACCCTTTCTGTTATATGTAAATATTGTATTACAATTTCATCGTATATAAAAGTAAATTATTTTAAAATTCATAATTAATGCTATATTTCTTAACTTATTTCCAATTTATATGATAAAATAGATTTATGAAAGGGGTTTGAATATGAAAACTTTTTATATAGCAAGCTATGGGAAAAACGATGATAAAGGAATATATATCATGAAGTTTGATGAAGATACACTGAAAATCAAACAAATACAACAAATTATTACACAAGATTATCCATCATATATGATTACAAAAGATCATGTTCTTTATATTGCATATAAAAATGCAAGTACATCTCAAGATGGTGGAGGATTAGGAAGTTTTGCAATTTATAAAGATGAACTACTGCTCAATAATAACTACAATTCTAGTGGTCGCTCTTATACACACCTTTGTGTAGATGATCAACAAAGATATTTATTTGCTGCCAATTACCATATAGGAGCAACTGCAGCATACCAACTTGAAAATAAAGTGATTACACAAAAAATATGTGCTGTTCGACATACTGGATTAGGACCAGATTTACTAAAACGTCAAACTTCACCACATGCTCATTGTGTCGGTTTTACTCCAGACAAAAAATTTCTTTATTCTGTAGATTTAGGAGCAGATAAAATTGTCATGTATAGATATACAAATGGTGTCTTATTAGAAGATCCTGAATATACTCACAGTATTATGCCTGGATCAGGACCAAGACATATGATTTTTTCACAAGATGGACGTTTTGCATACTTAGTTAACGAGATTGCAAATAATATTATGGTATTTAAATATCTTGATGGGCGATTCCATCTTATTCAAGCTATTCATTGTATTCCTCGTCATTTCAAAGGTTTTTCAAGTGCTGCAGCTATTCGTCTTACACAATCAGGAGAACATCTTTTTGTATCTAATCGTGGACATGATAGTATTGCTATGTATCGTGTTAACAAGGAAACTGGGAAGATTTCTTTATTGTATATGGTACATACTGGAAAAGACCCAAGAGATTTCCAAATTATAGATGATCGTTATCTCATTGTTGCTTGTCAACATGATAATCTTTTACAAGTTCTTACTTTTGATGAACCTAATGAAAAATTACTTTTAAGTGACTCTTCTTTTAAAATACCTGAACCTGTATGTATTGCTAAAGAATAATAAAGGTCCCTTCTATAAAGATGGGACTTTCATTATTCTTTTTAATTTTCTAATTGAAAAGAGAACAGAACATAATCTAGCAATTCCCTCTCCTATTACAAAAGCTGGTAAACCAATAACTAAGTTTAAACAATATACACATACTAATCTCACCACAACATCAATAAAACTACTTAGTAAAAATAATTTCATGTGCAAAGAACTTCTTAACATGCTTTCATTTAAATATTTCATACTATTAAAAATCATAACAATAGAATATAAACATATATATAAACGAAAGAACTGATATCCATAATTATATTTATCTACATCAAAAAACAAATAACATATTCCCTTATTGAAGAACATAAATACAATTCCAATAACCAATATATATACTAATGAAACTTTAAGTAGAAACTTATATATACTTTTTATTTTATTCATCTCTGTATTGACAAATAATCTAGAAAAGTAAATAGAAGAAGTTTGTGATAAAGCAATTAATGGAACTTGTGTGATATTAATAATCTTTGTAATTGCTACATATCCACTCATAATTTCTACACCATATGGATTGACCCAAGATTGTAAACATGTATATGTTAAGGTAATTACAGATTGCTGAAAAGCAGATGGAATTGCTACTTTTAATACTTCTAACAGAATAGAAAAATCAATTGTCAATTGTAGCTGTTTACTTGAATATTCCTTTATCTTTACAAAACACAATTTTATACTTATGCACATACAAATCATTTGAGCGAGAATAGTTGCAAGTGCAACTCCTCCAACATCCATATGAAACACACAAACAAATAGAATATCTAATATAATATTTATAATTGATGATGTCACAACAAGATAAAAACTCATATGCGAATAACCTAGAGTTGTGATAAAAGCTCTCGATATATCATAACAATATATAAATAAAGCTCCTGCCATATAAATATAACAATACATCTTTACATCTTGCATAATTTTTAAAGGAATATTCATTATATGTATAATCCCATTCAAACTTAATATCCCTATACTTGATAACATCAGTGCACCAATAACCCCCAAAATCAACATATTCATGCACAGCTTTGATAAATTATTATATTCCTTTTTCCCAATGCATCTAGATACTATAATATCACATGCTATCTCTAGTCCTCCTGATAACACAATAAACACCATGACAATTGACCCAGCATTCCCCACTGCTGAAAGTTCATTAACACCTAAAAACTGTCCAACGACCATCATATCTACTATGTTATAGAATTGTTGTGTAAATAAGCTTAAAACCAATGGAATGGAAAAGATTAGCATCTTCTTTTTATATTCACGATTAACCACTCCATCCACCTTGTTCACCTCCCCAGCTTTTGTTATAATCATCTTAAAGTATCCTCTTAGGGGATAGTCAAGGAGAATTATATGAAAGAACTTTTATCAACTGGAGAATTTGCAAAATTATGTCATGTAAATAAAAAAACACTCTTCTATTATGAAAAGATTGGTATATTAAAGCCCTATACTGTTACTCAACAAGGATATAGATATTATGCTTTACACCAACTTGATACCATGAGTACAATTAAAATGTTTCAAAAAATAGGTATGTCCTTACATGATATTCAAGATTTCTTTGATTCAAAAGATATCTATTTTAAACAAGAACAATTAAACCAACAAATAGAAACCGTCAAACAAACAATACAAGAATATCAAAATATATATTCAACACTTCAATTCATTAATGAACGATATACACATCTCAAAGAAATAGGATTAAATCATCTATTTATCGAAACGATAGATAACCAATATTATCATATACGACCAAAAGATCAAAATCATCCTACTATTCTCAATTCCTTACAATATGGTTTAGAATTTGGTGTACTCATTTATCCTCAAGATAAACCACATACTTTTCAATATACTTTTCAAAAAACAACACCAGAAAAAAGTAACTTTATTAAACCAAAAGGTAGATATGCTTCGATCTATAAACTTGTTGATTCTCATCAGCTTATGGATATTATTGATCCATTTTTAAAGATGTTATCACAGTATTCTTTAACATATCCTATTTATCATGAAGACTTTTGTAATGATATTATTCATTTAAAAGATAAAATTATTATTAAATTATCTATTCAAATCAATAGTGATGAAAAGACAATTTAAAAAGAGATGTAACGAAATCGTTCACCTCTTTTTATTTCTTCATTTTAATTGTATAAATGACTGCATCTTCTGTTTCATCAGATGTTGTTGTTAGTTCAACACCAGCTTGTTCTACCATTTTAATAGCTTGTTCTAGTGTATTAATAGCAATTTTTAAGTTTTGAGAAATACTTTTTGATTTAGGTTTAGGTTTTTTAGGTTCTATTTTGGTTTGGATTTTTTCTTCTGTTTGTTTGACATTCAAACCTTTGTCCATGATTTCTCTAAGCATATTATTTTGTTTTGCTGTTGAATCAAGTTTGAGTAAAGCACGAGCATGTCTTTCTGTAATATCTCGTCTTCTTACAGCTTCTTGCACTGTCATTGGTAATTGTAATAATCTTAATTTATTGGCAATTGTCGATTGTTTTTTACCTACTTTTTGAGCTAATTGTTCTTGTGTTAAGTTTTGGATATCTAGTAATTGTTGATAAGCTAATGCTTCTTCTATTGGAGATAGGTTTTCTCTTTGTATATTTTCGACCAAGGCTGCAGTTGCGGTTTGTTTTTCATCATATTCTTGAACCATGCATGGAACTTCATCTAAACCAGCAAGTTTGCATGCTCTAAATCTTCTTTCTCCAACTACGATTTGATATTTTCCATGATATGGTCTTACAACAATGGGTTGTAATAATCCATTTTGTTGAATAGATACAGAAAGTTCTTGAATTTTTTCTGCTTCAAAATGAGTTCTTGGTTGTTTTTCATTAGCTTCTATTTGATTAATATCTATAAATTTATACACTGGTTCTTTCACAATATTCACTCCTTTGATATGTTACATATTATATCATTTTTATATTAAAAACAAAAGATATAGACGAACGATGTTCGTCTATAATGGCTTTTTCTTGATTTTCCCAAATGGTCTAGGATACTTTAAAGGTGTTGCTTTTTCTTTATGTATAAATATATTACAACGGTGATCGTTTTCATCAGTTAAAGTGAAATCAACTTGTTTATACACTTTTCCACCTAATTTTTCTATTCCTGCCTTTGCTTCTTCTAGTTCTTCTTTTGCTTTTAAACCTTTTAGTGTAATAAAATCTCCACCTAATTTCACTAAAGGTAAACAAAGTTCATCTAAAATATTAAGTCTTGCTACTGCTCTTGCTGTAACAATATCAAATGATTCTCGATGTTTTAAAGCATATTCTTCTGCTCTTGCACTCACAGCTGTTACATTTTCTAATTCTAATACTTCACATAAATGATTTAAGAAAGTAATACGTTTTGTTAATGAATCTACAATAGTTATTTTTAATTCTGGATAAACGATTTTTAGTGGAATTGAAGGAAATCCAGCACCTGCACCAATATCACATAGTGACTGATGATTTAAATCATAATCAAATGAAATCGTTAAAGAGTCATAAAAATGCTTTAAATAAACATCTTCGTTTTGAGTAATCGCAGTAAGATTCATTTTTTCATTCCATTCTACTAATGTTTCATAGTATTTATGGAATTGATCTAATTGTTTTTGTGTTAATTCTATTCCTTTTTCTTTTAATGCTTCTATAAATTGTTCAATATTCATAATAACCTCTTAATAGTTTTGTTTTAGATGAATTAATAATACTGAAATATCTGCTGGATTAATTCCTGATATTCTTGATGCTTGTGCGATAGTTAATGGTCTAATCTCAGATAGTTTTTGTTTTGCTTCTAAAGATAAGTTTAAAACATCTTCATAGTTAATATCTAATGGAATTTGTTTTTCTTCCATTTTCTTCATTTTCTCTACTTGTCTTAATGCTTTGTCTATATAACCTTTATATTTAATAAGAATTGTGACACGTTTTTCTTCTTCATTTGTAAGATGTGCTTCGTCTATAAAAGGTTTTATTTTTTCATAGTCCATCTCTGGTCTTTGAAGTAATGTTTTTGCACTGACTCCCTCTGTTAAACGTGTTGATCCTAACGATTCTAGTACATCATTAATTTCATGTTTTGGAGTAAAACGTATACTTTCTAATCTTTCTATTTCATGATGTATTCTTTCCATTTTATTGAGATATGCTTGATAAACTTCTTCACTTACCAAATGCGCATCATATCCATATTTTCTTAATCTTTCATCAGCATTATCATGTCTTAATAAGAGTCTATACTCTGCACGTGATGTTAACATACGATAAGGCTCTTCTGTCCCTTTAGTAACAAGATCATCAATCATAACACCAATATAAGCCTCATCTCTTTTTAAGATTAATGGTTCACATTGATCTAATTTCTTAGCTGCATTAATCCCGGCAATCAAACCCTGTGCGGCTGCTTCTTCATATCCACTTGTCCCATTAATTTGTCCTGCTGTAAATAAATTATGTATCACTTTTGTTTCTAATGATGGCCATAATTGTAATGGATCAATTGCATCATATTCAATAGCATAAGCATATTTTAAGATTTTACAATTTTGTAGTCCTGGTATTGTTCTAATCATTTCTTCTTGAACATCATGTGGTAATGATGTTGAAAAACCTTGTACATAGATTGTATTCATTTCTTTTGATTCTGGTTCTAAGAAGATTTGATGTTGTGGTTTATCTGAAAACTTAACTATTTTATCTTCTATAGATGGACAATATCTAGGTCCAATTCCTTTCACAATTCCTGAATACATACTTGAACGATGTAGATTATCTTTAATGATTTGATGTGTTTTTTCATTTGTATATGTTAAATAACATGGAGTTTGTTGTTCTATAGGAATATATGTAGTTGTTTCATAACTAAATGCAAGAGGTTCATCAGTTCCTGGTTGTATTTGTGTTTGAGAATAATCCACACTATTTATTTCTACACGAGGAGGTGTACCTGTTTTTAATCTTTGAATTCTAAATCCTAAATCTTTTAATTTATCAGATAAATATAGGGATTGTCTTTCTTGATCAGGTCCACTAGGTTTCTTTTGGTCTCCAACTAATATTTCCGCTTTTAAATAAGTCCCAGTTGTCAAGATAACAGTCTTACCTTCATATTTTTTGCCATTATCTAAAATAACACCATGTACTGTATTATCTTCGATAATTAAATCTTCAACCATTCCTTCAACAATGTCTAAATTTTCTTGTTGTTTTAAGATATTTTGCATATATCTTGGATATGCTTTTTTATCTGCTTGCGCTCTTAATGATTGTACTCCTGGTCCTTTTGCTGTATTTAACATCTTTAATTGTAAATATGTAGCATCTGATGTTTTCCCCATTTGTCCACCAAGTGCATCTATTTCCCTAACAATAATCCCTTTTGCTGGCCCTCCAATAGATGTATTACATGGCAATGAACCTACATTTTCAAAATGTGAAGTGACCAACAAAGTTTTCTTTCCAATTCTTGCTCCTGCAAGACATGCTTCAATCCCGGCATGTCCTCCTCCTACAACTATAATATCATACATACACAATACCTCCTTTTACTTGCTTTAATATAGCATAATTACCTCTATTTATCAATGAAACTAATCATAAACACAAGCATTATTTTATCTTATTGTCTATGATTATGTTATACTAATTACGAGGTGATAAAACATGGTGAATCCAACACAATTATTAAATAATTATAAAAACTGGGCTGTTATTGGAGTGACTCCAGATGAAGAGAAGTATGCATATCGTATTTATAAAAAACTAAAAGAAAAAGGCTATCAAACATATGGTATTACTCCTAAATATGATACTGTTGATGGAGATACAATGTATAAATGTCTAAAAGATGTCCATCAACCTATTGATGTTGTTGTATTTGTTGTGAATCCTAAATTTGCAACACCATATCTAGATGAAATGAAAGATTTAGGTATCCAATATGCATGGATGCAACCTGGTACATATAACGATGAAACAATTAAAGCCATTCAAGAAAGAGAGTTAGAAATGATCCAGGCTTGTGTTCTTGTACTTTCATAAACTCATCTTTTTCATCACACATATGTAAAAAAACAAGCAAGTAGTCAAAATAGCTACTTGCTTGTTTTTTTACATACCTTCATGGAATGTACGAGAAATAACGTCATCTTGTTGTTCTTTTGTTAGTTTGACAAAGTTAACAGCGTATCCAGATACACGAATTGTTAATTGTGGATATTTTTCTGGATGTTTTTGTGCATCTAATAATGTATCTCTATTCAATACATTCACATTTAAATGATGTCCTCCCTTAGATGCATATGCATCTAACATTCCTACTAAGTTTTCTACTTGTTGCTCATTTGCCATTTTCATCACCTCGTGTGTTATTCTAGCATGCTTAACAAAAGATTTCTAATCATTTGCTTGAATTATTTCTAACACATTTTCAACATAATCAAAGTGATAACCATCTAGTATTTCTAAACAATCATGAATTCTTTGATTTTCTAATAATGTTGCTGGATGATGAGCGTCATATCCAAAACAAACTTTGACACCACTATCACTTACATATTTGAAGAATTCTCTTCTAGGATATGCATATTCTTTTCCATTTTCATAATAAAGTTTTCCGTATCTTAAACCATTTAAATTTATTTCTATCACAGCATGATATTTTTTAGCTGCATTGACAATTATTTTTGCTGCTTCATCACATGCTAACGTCCATTTTCTTCTTCCTAACATAAAATAATCAGGATGAGCAATATACTTTGTTAATCCTAATTCTAATGCCCTTTCTATTTGTTTTGCATAACATATAACATCCTCATCATTATTAAAGTAATCATAATTATATCCATCTACGTATCTAAAATGTTGACCTATAATAAGATAGTCACATTTCTTTTGCATCTCTAATAAATAATCTTTTTGATCTTCAAAATATTCAAATTCAAATCCAACCAACACTTGAATTTTATCTTTATATTTTTCTTTCAAATCATACATTGTCTTCAAATACTCATCCATATCTTCATTTAACATACGATCAGTAGGAATCTCTACACCCGGATAAGCAATATGATCACTAAATCCGATCGTCTTCATTCCTGCATCAATAGCCGCTAAAATATATTGTTCATCTCTTCCCACAGCATGATGACATCTTATTGTATGTGTATGTAAATTAAAATCTTGTTTTACCATTTTATTCACCTCTAAACACTACTATATAATATTTATCAACAAATTATAATATCTTTTATAAAAATTAAGAAAAAATTCAAATTTAAGGTATATGATATATATTGAAGGAAGTGATTATATGATAGCAATCTACTTATCACCTATATATATATTATTACATATATATCTTACAAGATGGCTACTCAAATGGCTAAAAAAAATACATCCCATATTTCAAAAGAAATCTATTCAAATCATCATTATAGGTATCGTTATATTCATGGCAAGTCCCTTAGGTATTGGAACTCTATTACCATCTGGATATGCACAATCTATAATGTATAGACTGGGATTTATGTGGTTAGGAACTCTCATATTCCTTGCTTTAAGTGTGATTCTTGTAGATTTCATACGAATAATCATTAAACATAAAAAGCCCCAACTTCTTACAAGAAAATCTTTTATTATCTCAGGTATTATATGTCTTGTCTTTTCTTTATCAATGAGCACTTATGGACATATACATGCTAGAGATATACAATTAAAACCCTATGAACTCACTATACAAAAAGAAGTTCAAAATATTGATGATTTAAAAGTTGTTCTCATCTCTGATCTTCATCTTGGATATAATATTGGTTATTCTCATATTCATAAAATGGTAGAACTGATTAATCAACAAAATGCTGATATCGTTATTATTGCAGGAGATATCTTTGATAATAATTATGATGCAATATTAGAACCAGAAAAACTCATTAAAAAATTTCAAAATATTCAATCAACATATGGAACATATGCATGTTATGGAAATCATGATATAGATGAAACAATATTAGCTGGTTTCACTTTTGACTTTGATTACAAAAAAGATCAAAGTGATATAAGAATGGATCAATTCTTACAAAAAGCTCAAATACACTTACTTCATGATGAAGGTGTATTAATAGATAATTCTTTCTATCTTTACGGAAGAGCCGATAGACAAAAACCTGGTAGAAATATAGATACAAGAAAAACTCCAAAACAAATTACACAAAACATGAATAAAAACCTACCTATAATCGTTATTGATCATCAACCTGGCGAACTTCAAGAATTAGCACAAGCTGGTGTTGATTTAGATTTGTCCGGACATACCCATAATGGTCAAATATTTCCAGGTAATATTATAACTTCTCTTGCTTGGGAAAATAGTTATGGTATGATTAAAAAGGATCAGATGTATAATATCACAACTTCTGGTGTAGGGTTATTTGGGCCTTATATGCGTATTGGCTCAGATGCTGAAATATGTTCCATCACAATTCATTTCAAATAAAAAAACTCTCATAATAAAAGTAAACCCCATTATTTGGTTATCCAAATAATGGGGATCATTTCATAACGAGAGTTTTTATCTATTTCCAAAAATTTACTCCACTTCCTATAGAAACAATTTCAAATTTTGTATTATTTGAAGTTCCACCAGAAAAATATCTATTTCCTGAACCTTCGGTACCATTAAAGATATCAATCTTATTTCCTTTAATTGCACCGCCTCTATCCACAACAATTCCATAAATTGTACTACTAGTACTTAGATTATGATTAGATATTTTAATAACTGTTCCAAATGGAATTGATCTATCTGCAGCTAAGCAATAATATTTCTTACCTTTATATGTCAAATATGGAGAATTTGAACCATTGACACCTGTTGTAGGTGATAGTTTCACACCAGATGAAGCTCTACCACTACATCCATTACAATCTCCACCATAAGTTGTTAATCTTCCAGTAAAAGTCGTTCCTTCACTGACACCACCATATTTTATAATCTTGTTTACTGGCTTTTCAATCACTTCTTCTTTAATAACTTTTTTTCCAACTTCTTTTCCGTTAGCATAAGTGACTAAATATGTCTTTTTTACTTTACCATTTTTACCTTCTTGTACAACTGTTTTTGTCCATCCACCAGATCCTTTGGTTTCTGTTGAATATTGAATTGTTTCTACTTTTGTATATGTTTTTGTTTCCATTCTTGTGATTTTAAGGTGATCATCTTGTTGAACAACATAATCTTCTTCTTTATTTAATTTATCACCTTGATTCAATTCAACATTCAATTCATTTAATACATTTTTTACAGTATCTTGCTTAACAAGATACTCTTTTTCTTCTTGTACCCCATCTTGTAGTTTAATGTCTACAGTAGGTATAAAGTCTGTAATTTGATTTACTGCTCCTGTTGATACGGTCGCTAATAAAATAACAACGTAAACACAAGCAACCGCTAAAATACTCTTTGTTCGGCTATTAGCCGAGACAACAGCTTCTTTAGCTTTCTTAAACATAAAATTTCCTCCTTATTTAATCCCAAACATTTTTTTGGCATTAAATGCTGTGATTCTAGCAACGTCTTCTATCTCCATGTTCTTTAGCTTTGCTATTTCCTGGGCAATATACACAACATTTGCTGGCTCATTCAACTTTCCTCGAAATGGGTGAGGTGTTAAATAAGGACAGTCTGTTTCGATCATCAAATGATCAATACCAATTTCCGTAGCTACCGCTTTCGGTACTTTTGCATTCTTAAATGTCACTGGTCCAGCAAGTGATATTTCAAAATGAATATCAATAAATCTCTTTGCCATTTCTACTGATCCACTATAACAATGCATTATGCCACGGTGTGCTGCATGCTTTAAGATACTATAAGTATCTTCATAGGCATCTCTTGCATGAATAACTATAGGTTTATCATACTTTTTAGCAATATCTATTTGCTTTTGAAAAATATCTTTTTGTTTATCACGACTTACTTCGTCCCAATAATAATCAAGCCCAATTTCACCTAAGGCTACAACACGTGGGTTTTGTAATAATTTTTCAATTTCACATAAATCTTCATCTGTTGTATTTAAGCAATCATTTGGACTAATCCCTACTGTTGCATAAACAAAAGGGTACTCCTGAGCTATTTGAACTGCTTTTCGAGAAGACTCTAAATCATAACCTGCAACAACAAGATGTGAAACATGATTCTTTAAAGCACGTTCAATAAACATATCTCTTTCGTTATATAATTGCTCACTATTCAAATGTGTATGTGTATTAAAAAACATATCTTTCACCCTACGGCATAATAACAAATTTTTATTTATTTGTCAAATTTCTAAACCTGTATTTTTCAAAAGTGCTTATTTTATCGAAATTATTCTCATTTTTAGCATAGAATTACAACCTATCCATTTAGAATATCAACAAATACTTTTCACATCTTTTCCATATTTTCTATGATTCATATTTATTACAAGAAGATTGTCTACAATCCTTGATTATATAACCTTCTCTATAAATTATGCCAACTCTTTAAGTATTTAAACATAAATAATATGAAATTTAATAGTATTCTTTTATTCTATATTCACTATTTTCTATATGAGTAAATAATAATTCTTATACTAAAATATGTCTTAAAGCACTAATAGAAATGGCTATTGTCATGAGTCTATTTAATATTTTAAACAATACTGTTATAAAAGAAAGTTTTATGTCTTATATAACTTCTTCTACAGTTGATTATAATAAAAATCTGTGCTTTTTAACTCACACAGATTATATATACAATTTATTTTCTATTATTAAAAAAGGAAATAACTTTTAAGTTACCTCCTTCTATAGTCAACACAGCTCTATAATATGTCTGGTGTAACTTTTTACCAAATATTTTGGCTTTATTTATGCTGTAAAGTCAAATTGAGTAAATACATCACTTACTGGTAAATTATTTTCGATACTTTCAATAGTATGTGCTAATAATTCAGCAACAGTGATTTCAACTAATTTATCAAATTTCTTTTCTTCTGGAATAGCAATTGTATCAGTAACAACCACTTCTTTAGCATTACATGTACTTAATCTTTCAATAGCTGGTCCTGATAATACACCATGTGTACAAGCAATATAGACATCCTTAGCACCTTTTTCTTTTAATACATTAGCACCAGCAACAATTGTACCTGCAGTATCAATCATATCATCAATTAAAATACAGTTTTTACCTGAAACATCACCAATAATTCCCATAACTTCTGCAACATTAGGTTTAGGTCTTCTCTTATCAATAATAGCAATTGGACAATCTAATGCTTCAGACATTTTTCTAGCACGTGTAGCTCCACCATGATCTGGAGATACAACACAAATATCTTCTAAGTTTTTACCTTTGAAGTAGTTAGTAATTAAAGGTAAAGCTTGCATATCATCTACAGGGATATCAAAGAATCCTTGAATTTGAGCAGCATGCAAGTCAACTGTAACAACACGATTCACTCCTGCAGTTGTTAATAAGTCAGCAACTAAACGAGAAGTAATTGGTTGTCTAGGTTTTGCTTTTCTATCTTGTCTTGCATATCCAAAATATGGAATAACTGCTGTAATTTCTTTAGCAGAAGCTCTTTTTAAAGCATCAGCTAATACTAAGATTTCCATTAAATTTTCTGTAACAGGATTAGATGTTGATTGAACAATAAATACATCTTTACCTCTTACTGATTCCCCAATTTCAACTAAGATTTCCCCATCAGCAAAATGATGAACTTCACATTTCCCAACTTCTGTTCCTAATGTTTTTGCGATTGATTTTGCTAAATCTTTACTTGATGATAAAGCAAAGATAGTAATGTTATTTTTCATTTGACTTTATTTCTCCTTATTTCTTCTTTCAAATTCTTCTAAACGTTGTTTTTCTAAGACTTTGCTATAGCCTTCTTTATTGACTTGTCTTGCTCTAGCAATACTCATTGCATCTGCTTCAACATCTTTTGTAATTGTTGATCCAGCTGCAATAAATGCATTTTTCTTAATTGTTACAGGAGCAACTAAGTTAGAGTTGCAACCAATAAAGGCATTATCCTCAATCTTAGTAAGAGATTTATTTTTACCGTCATAATTAACCGTAATTGTTCCACATCCTAGATTGACATCACTACCTACATGAGCATCTCCCACATAAGTTAAATGAGAAGCTTTACTTCCTTTTCCAAATACTGCTTTTTTCATTTCTACGAAGTTACCTAGATGCGCATTTTCCATAATGTGACAATTTGTTCTTAATCTTGCATAAGGTCCAATATCTACTCCACTTTCAATAATAGAATCACTTAATACAGAGAATTTAATTTCAACATTGTCTTTTACTTCTACATTTGTAAATTCACAATAAGGTCCAATATGACAGTTATTCCCTATAACTGTTTTTCCTTTTAAAATACACCCTGGTTCAATTGTTGTATCTTGCCCAATCACAACATCTGTTCCAATATAAGTATTTTTAGGATCAATAATATTTACACCATTTAATAAATGTTGTCTATTAATACGATCTCTTAATAATTCTGTAGCTTCAGCCAATGCTACACGATCATTAATTCCACCAACTTCATTGAAATCATCAATCTTATAAGCATCAACCTTTAACCCTTTATCATTCATAATACCTATAACATCAGTTAAATAATATTCATTTTGAGCATTTTTATTATTCACTAATGCCAAAGCATCAAATAAAGCTTGATTATCAAAACAGAATTCACCTGTATTCATTTCAGTAATATCTCTTTGACAATCTTGTAAATCTTTGAATTCTACAATTCCTACAACTTGATCGTTTTCTTTAATAATACGACCAAAATGTGTAGAAGTATCACAATCTGCAGTCATAACAGTTGCTTGATTTTGATGAGCTTTATGATATTCAATAAAAGATAATAAAGTTTCTTTTCTAATTAATGGTGCATCACCATTTAATACAAGTGTTATACCTTCTTTATCTTTTAATATATCACGTGCCTGTAATACAGCATGACCTGTTCCAAGCTGTTTTTCTTGTCTAACAAAAGTGACATCATCAACAATAGCTTCAACTTGACTTGCTTCATGCCCTACAACAACAATTGTTTCATCTACTCCTACAGCCTTTAATTCATCAACAATATGATTGATCATAGGCTTATATAAAACTTCATGAACAACCTTTGGCTTTTGAGACTTCATTCTTGTCCCTTTACCAGCCGCTAGTACAACAGCATATACATTCATAGCACTCTCTCCTTAACACGCATATTCTAACAAAATTTTATCTAAAAAAAAAGGGGTAAGAAAAAATACTTGGCTTAATTTCAATATTTTTTCTCTTCCTTTGTTAATATTTTTGTTTTTCTGACAAAATTATATTTATTTTTAAAATATTGATATCCCTCTTCAAGCTTTTCTTCACTCAAAGTCATACCAAATACACAAGACCCACTTCCTGACATCAATGCACCATCAAAACCTAATTCCAACATTTCTTGCTTAATATCTTCTATATCTTTAACAAGTTCTAAAGAAGGAAGTTCTAATGTATTTCCCAAACAAGAAACAACCTTTGAATAATCATTTTCCTCTATTCCTTGTTTCATTTCTAATATACAAGGATGTGATGCTTTGTTTAAGTCTAACATACCAAAAGATTTCTTAGTAGATACACCTTTTTTTGGCTTAACCAATAATAAATGACATGTAAAATCATTATCAATAAATTCTAATTTTTCTCCAATACCCCTGACTAAAGCCATTTTTTCATAAATACAAAATGGAATATCTGCTCCTACTTCTTTTCCAATCTCAGCAAGTTGTTCTAATGACAGGTTCAATCTAAACATATGATTCATAGCTTTTAATACTGCTGCACCATCTGCACTTCCTCCTGCTAAACCTGCTTGGGTTGGAATATGTTTATAAATATGGATTTTAACTCCATAAGGAATATGATATCTATCAATTAATATTTTAGCGACTTTATACATAATATTTCTTTCATCAGTAGGAATACGATTATTGTTAGCAGTAATTTCTATTCCTTCTTTGATTCTATCTATATAGATGAGATCATGTAATGTAATAGGAGCCATAATCATATCTAGTTCATGATATCCATCTTCTCTTCTTTTTACAACATCTAATGCGAGATTAATTTTTGCATATGCTCTTATTTTCATATTTTCACCCTTTCGTTGGATATATTTTTCTAGCAACACCTTTTGTATCTATTCCACCAATTCCATTATCCTTGTGTGATGTTTTATTAATAATATTCTCTATATCACAATAATTCCTTACATTTTCATTTGCGACAAGACTTGCTATATAGACTGGATCTAATGCATGTATATTCATGCGTTTAGGACTAGAAGCAAAATTTGCTCCTGAAGCTAATAACATTTCATAATAAGATTGACATGCTCCAGCAATAATAATCAATGAATCTTTATTAGATTCATATTGTCTTGCTTTTTTTATTGCTTTTACATAATCATAGGAATGTTGATAACTAGAAATATCATTTTTATCACTCTCTCTACGCAGGGCATCATGCCCTGTAATAACAAGGATTTGAGGTTTGTGTTTTTCTAATAATTCTTCTACATATTCCTGCATTTGATCTTCTTTTATATAATAACAAGATGCATTGATTTTTAAATCTTTATATTTCTTTTGACACATATTAAGATATCTTTGATCCCCATCTAAATGTAAAACTTTTCCTTTCAATATAGGCTGTGTCTCAATAGTAAATGTATCCTCATGAGGTTGTGCTTCACTTAATTCTAGATCATCTTCACGACTATCAGCTATTAAACGTAATTCGACCCCTCTTAAATAATAAATACCATCTCGTATATCAAATATTTCAAATATAATATCTCTGTTATATTTCTTTCTAACAACATAATCACCAATCTTCATTCTATCACCTATACTATTATATGAAGTTATAGATACTTGGTGAGATTGAAATAATCTTGAATTGTTAACTGTTCTGGTCTTTGTTTATTATCTATATGACATTGTTCTAAAATATCTCGTGTTTGATCTTTCCATAATACTTTTAAGTTATTATAGATAGTTTTTCTTTTTTGTGTAAATGCTGTTTTTAATAAATTTGTAAGAAGCGGATTATAAACTTGTTCTATATGTATCGATATAATAGCACTATCTACTCTAGGAGCAGGATCAAAAACATTTCTTGATACAAGCATATCCATTGATATATTCCCTACACTCTCTATCATAAATGTAAGTGGACTCTTATAATTTTTATCTGTTAATTTTTGAGCCACTTCTTTTTGTACCATAGCATGAATACTTGTTAGTTTTGCACAAGAATGTATAATATGTTCTAGTATATCAGAAGTAATATAGTAAGGAAGATTGGCTACTATACATACTTGACTATATTCTTTTAATAATTCATCAACCTTTGTTTTTAAATCTACAGTTAAAAAATCTTGAAAAATAATCTCTACATTTTCAAATTCTCCCACTGATTCTTTTAATACATCTTTTAATCTTGTATCAATTTCATAACAAATAACATGTCCAGCAACATATACCAATTGTTCAGTTAAAGCACCTATTCCAGGTCCTATTTCAATCACGCAAGTGTCTTTATTCACATGTGTTGTACTGACAATCTTTTGAACAATATTTAAATCAATTAAGAAGTTTTGTCCAAACTTTTTACTTGCATGTAAATCATACTTATCTAACAAATACATTGTATTTGATTTCTTTGCTATATCTTTCATCTCATCACCTAGCCATATTATAATCTAATTTATATGAAAAGAAAAGCAACCTATTAAAGGCTGCTAAAAATTTCTTTTATTATTAATAATTCCGTATATAATCATTGTTAAAACAATGATTATATACGAGTAATGTAGGATAAAACCTAATATAGTTTCACCATAATAGTGCATAGGTATCAAACTTGTCAAAATGATATAAATACCTAGTAACCAACATTCTCTTATAATAAGTGTATGTGAATCATTTTGTCCTTGATAAACTTGTTTATCCTCAGTGCAACATTCATATACATGAATATCTTGGTTTTTCAAATAATTATCTTGAAAACTTTTCCATTCATCATTTATTTCTTTTAGAGATGTCACTTTATAAATATAATGTCTATCTCTTACTTTTTGAAATTTATATATTATCAATCTTAATGGGACAAATAAATTAAATGGTGTCATACTTATTAATCTATACCCCTGATCAGCTTTTTTATTTAAATATTTCTCTATATAACCTTTCCCTAAATTTATTTGAATTCCTAACACAATCATACACTCCTCTCTATAACAATTGAATATTATTTTTATAAGTTCTACCGATCTGTAATGTTTCTGAATTTTTTAATAAAATATGATCAGAGAAAATATTTTGTATCCACTGTTTATTTACAATAAAGGATTTATGAATTTGAATAAATTGTGATGATTGAATTGTATCTAGGAAAGCACTTAAGTTTTTTCTTTCTACCAATGTTCCATTAATGGAATGAATTATAATTTGATGTCTTAGTGATTCAACATAATAAATATGAGATAAACGTATCTTTGATACGATACCATTTCTTTGGTAATTGTAGTATTGAAATTTTTCTTGAATATCTTGAAGTATATTGGTTTCATACTTTTTAAATTCTTCTTCAAATGATTCTTTTGAAAAGTAGAGATTCACTTTTAATCTCATACATTCACTAATCATATCATAATCTTTAGGTCCAATTACATAATACAGTGCATAATCAAAGTGTGGTTGTTCTATAAGTTTTAAATCTTCTTTTTGATGTATTTCAAAGATATAAATATCTTGTTGAATATTTTTTTGATAGGAAACTATTGTATATTCTAGATGCTCTTTTTGAAAGAAATTTACAAATGACTGTTGAATGATTTGATTGTCTTTTGAAAATATACTTACTCTAATCATTTTCTTTTCTCCTTATCAATTTTTTCTAAATAATATGATAAATGTTCTTTTTGATGTAAAGCATCTAATATATGATAATCATCTTTAAAATGTATACCCTGTTTCTTCATAAAATCAACAGCTCGATTAAAATCTTTTTTTCCTGATAATGTTAAAGAGATAAAACTATAAATAGAACCATCATAAGTATGTACATTGAACCAGACATCATATCCTATTGCTCCATAAGGTGGTCGAGGAACTCTTGCATAATTGACTTCAATATAATCTATTTGACTAAGATAAATGGACATTTGATATTCTAGATGATGTGTATGAAGAATATGTCTATAAAAATAAATAATCTTCATAATCATACCATTATAATAAGTATACTGTATTTCCTTTTCATCTACTTTCCACATTAATTCACAATAACTCATTTCTGGAAAAACAATAAATATTGCCAGGACAATAATAATTACACCAACGATATTCATGCCTTCCCATACATTTGTGATAATTAATAAAATACCAAACATACAGATCAACACGACTGCTACAAAGGCTGTTTTTAATTTAGGTTTACCAACTCTATATTTCATAAACGATTCCCCCTTTCACCTTTATTCTACGCCCTTTCATACTATTGTAAATAGAAGTGGCACCAACGACATATTTTAGACTTATTCACCTTTATTTTATAGTTGAAATCATTTATAATTTGAATTGAGGTAATCATTATGGATAGAAAAGAAAGAATCATGCAAGAAATAAAAAAGAGCTCAAAACCGATATCTGCTTCTACACTAGCAAAAATATGTGGTGTAAGTAGACAAATTATTGTAGGAGATATTGCATTACTACGTGCAAGTGGTATACACATTATTGCGACTCCTCGAGGATATATTCTTGATACAACTCAAGGATTATGCAAAACGATTGCTGTGAAACATACACAAGAACAAATGGCTGATGAATTATATACAATAGTAGATTTAGGTGGTGAGATTATAGATGTTATTGTAGAACATCCTATATATGGCCAAATCACAGGAAAATTACATCTTTCATCACGTTATGATGTTGATCAATTCCTAGAAAAAGTCAAATCATCTACTGCTAAGCCATTAAGCAAGTTAACTGATGGTATACATCTCCATACTATACAATACCCTAACGAAGAAACTCTTTGTCGTATTGAAGAAGTTCTTCTACATAAAGGATATCTTTTTAAAGGATTATAACAAATCACGATTTGTTATAATTTTTTTATTGACATCTTTATCATATTCAATATAATAGTCTTAACATATGTCATGACACATATCAAGAAAGGGGTATTTATGAAATCACATATTAAAATTCAAACTATGATGTTTACTGCTATTTTAATCGCTGTAGGAACAGTTATTCCAATGTTTATGCCAAAAGTAGAAATTGGACCAATGTCTTTTACACTTGCAAGTCATGTTGCAACTATGATAGCTATTTTTATATCACCTATGGTGGCTTTGATTGTTGCTTTAGGAACAACTTTAGGTTTTTTACTTGCTGGATTTCCTTTTATTGTTGTATTAAGAGCTTTATCTCATATTATCTTTGCTTATCTAGGAGCATGTTATATTAAA
Source organism: Erysipelotrichaceae bacterium UBA3379 (assembly GCA_002359025.1). Lineage (GTDB taxonomy): Bacteria > Bacillota_I > Bacilli_A > Erysipelotrichales > Coprobacillaceae > UBA3379. The sequence goes on from DEPZ01000011.1 coordinate 21,638, forward strand.
AAACATCCTGATACTTTTCAATCAGTTTCTAAATCTATTATCTTTAATATAGCCATTGCATGTTTACATGCAATTGGTGAAATGGTTATTGTTATTCCATTTTATTATGGACAAGGTGATTTACAAGCATTTCTATATATGATTTTTGGATTGGTTGGTATTGGTACTCTTGTGCATAGTTCTGTAGATTTTGTTATTTCATTAATTGTATGGAAAGCACTTGTCCAAAATTCTAACGTTCAAAAAATAGCTTATGTAAAAAGCGTTTTAGAGTCATAGAACTTATAAAAATAGCACTGGAAAAATCCAGTGCTATTTTTATAAGTTTAATTTTTTTATAATATCATCTTTTGTAATATGAGCCATATTTAGTCTTTTAAATAACGTTTTCGCATTACCGTATCCTAGATGAAAAGCATCATATATTTCTAATCTTCTTTTTTTATCTCCGATTATGTCTAAAGAGATGAATTCTTCCCAAGTTATTGTATCTTTTTGCTCTGTAAAAGAAACAGTATTTTTTAAAGCTTCTATAATTGCTTCTTCTCTTGCTTCTGCAATACCAACTTTCTTTTCTCCTATAGCATCTTCTTTTTTTACAAATGCATGTTTTGCATTTGGGACTCTTTTCATGATAGTTTCACGTATTTTCATACCTGGATAATCAGGATCTGTTAATATAATGACTCCCCTTGCTTTATTTGCTTCTTCTATCAAGTCTAAGACATGATCATCAATACCAAACCCATGTGTTTCTATTGTATCTGCATCAAATAGTTTTTTTATAATCGCAGTATCTGTTTTTCCTTCTACAACAATAACTTCTTTTATTTTTTTCATATATATCACCGATACATATTATATATGAAATCAAAAGAAAAAACGACACAAAAGTCGTTATTTCAAATTTCTAAATACATCTAATACATCTTGTGATAAACCATCAGATACAATGACATAATGATCATTAATCTCTACGTTCTTTTCTTGATTATCAATTTGAACTTTCTTTTCCTTTAAAATCTTATTTAATTCGTCACTATCTTCAAAACGATAAATATCTATATTACCATTTTCAGTAACATAGCGATATCCTTCTTTACCACCAATCACAGAAGCATCTAAAGATGATTTAGATGTATATTTTAAATTCTTATTTTCCATTTCTGTTTCAAATCTTGTGTACCAATCTTCAACTTGGTTTGTTGCTTGATTTGTTGTCTCTTTATTATCATTATTTGGTTGACTGCAACCAGTTAATATTGTTAAACACATAAACATCATTAATAATTTTTTCATTTTGTATACCTCCACATTTATCTTGTCCTAAAACATTCAATTTATACACTTATATTTATAAACAAATCATGTATTAAAAATTGAATAGGACTATAATATGAGAAGTATAATTTTATTTTAAATTTCATGATGAAATGGTTGAATAACACCACAAGCTATTTTTGCCATTGAATTACCAGAAGGTTGTGTATGGAAATCATCTGGCTTTTCATGTATAACAATTGTTCTACCAATAATATCTTGAGGAGTAAATTTATCTATATAGACAATAGACCATGCTGTGGAATGTAAAGCGAAGAGTGGTGGTAAATCTCCTAAATGATGTGGATGTTCTTGATGAGTTGGATTGTAATGTCCATATGTCTTTTCATAAGGAATAGCAGTATCATTTATACATGTATTTCCTTCATGAATATGAAAACCAAAAAATCCAGTTGGAGGTAAACCATGTATTTCATAAATCATGACTGTATGATGATTATATTCATAGAAACAGATTGTTCCGTTTATCTCTTTTCCTTGTATATAAGCAAAAGCCTTTGGCTTATGATTAATGATTGTCGCAAGAATATGAGATGTCATGGAAGTTGGTTTAATTTTCATTTATATCACCCATACATTATATGAGTTTATTTTGATTTAATGCTATACTTTTAAGTATATGCCCAATATTTCCTAATCCAGCAAAACGTGTTACATCAAAAAAATCTTCTTCTAAACTTATCCATTTTAGAGGATTTTCATCACCAAAAACATCGATATCTTTACTAAGGATTCCTACATAAACTTGTATCATCATATCTTCTAAATAATAACAAAAATCATGTGTGTGAATCAAATGTATATCTTGTTTAGAGATGTGTGTTTCTTCATACAATTCCCTGTATGCTGCTTCATCATCTGTTTCATCTGGATTAACTTTTCCACCTACAAAATTATATAATCCTTGAAATGGATCTTTTTGTCTTAAACACATTAATATATATTTCTTATCTTTATTATAAACAACAATAACATTATATTTTTTCATATAAACTCCTTTAAAACAATTCATTCCATTATTTCTTTATACATAGCTCTTATAGAAACAATAGTTCTGTATTTATCATACATGAGACAGTTATTATTGTCTATATATAGTCAAAAAGCTCAAGATGATCTTGAGCTAATGATTTGTTTCAAATGCTTGTGGTATAAGATGTTTATCTTCTTTATTTTTATAATGAAAATATAAAATCGTTAACAATGAACATACAATAATAATACCTATAAATATAAGTATCTCTACATGCACAGAAGCATTAACCATACTGATTGTTTTTCTAAATCCATTGACACTATAAGTATATGGAACAAAAGCATGAATAGCTTTATAGAATAATCCAGATGTTTCTAATGGATAGGTTCCTGCAGATCCACCTAAATTCACAATCATAAAGACTAATAATATAAAGTCACCAATATACCCTGTCGTAAGTGTTAATAATGTAATGATAGACATAAATGCTGCAGAAACCACAATCGCAAATAAATATGTCATAAGTAATTGTTGTGGTTGGAAACCGTTAATCATACGTAATGCTGTGATTAATACAATTGCAGCAATTGTAGAAACTGTATACATAACAGATGCTTTACTCAACCAATATTTCAATCCATTCTTTGCTTCTTTAATTCCTCGTCTTAATGGATACATTAAGACAAATGCCATACCTGCAACATATAAAGCTACACTCATCATATATGGTGCCATCGCATGTCCATTATTTTCTACAACTGATATTTCTTTATGTGATAATGTTACTGGCGAAGCCATCATATCATAATTAGAATCAGTTGTTTTCATATCTGTTTGTTTGGCTCCATCTTCTAAACCATTATTTAATGTATCTACTCCTTTTGATGCTTCTTGCAATCCATCTTGTAAAGCTAAAGAACCATTTGCCAACTGATTCGCACCGGAACTCATTTGTTTAGACCCATCAGTTAATTGTTGACTTCCACTTAACAATGCATTTTGATGAGAGACGAGTAAAGATGTTCCATCATAGAGTTGATTAACTCCTTTTTGTAAAGAAGATATATTTTCTACAAGTTCAGGTGTTTGGTCAGATAATGTTGTTATAGCGTTTGATAATTGTTGACTACCTGTTGTAAGTGATTCTGTATTTTCATGTAGGGTTTGTAAACCATTATGAATTTGATTCACTCCTTGTGTATAATTTTCAAGGCCTTCTTTAAAGTCTGTATCTATATGAGTTTGGAGTTTATTTATTCCTTGTTGTAAGGATTGCTGTCCTTGATTAATTGTTTCTATGCTCGTAGACATTATATTCATATTTGCATTTAATGTTTCTAACATATTTTCAAAAGATGGTAAACCTTCTTCTGGTAATTGACTAGATAACATTTGATACATGTTTTCATTTATCTTTCCTTGTTGATATAATGCAGTAAGAGTCTGTTTATTCAATCCTTGTTCTTTCATTATACTTGCAAGATTAGGACTTATCTGATTTATTTTTTTATATAATGCTAAGTATTGATTTAGGTTCATACTTCCTTTATTGACTTCATTTAACAACTGAGATATACCATCAGTTATTTGTTGATTTCCACTACTTAATTCCTTGACACCTTTTGATAAGCTATCTACACCAGAATGAAGTTTATCATTATTCCCGACTAATTGTTGAGACCCAGCATATACTTGTTCTACTCCTGATGTATAGTTTTGAATTCCTTGATTTAACTTTTGACTTCCATCATTAAGTTGAGTTACCCCTTGTTGTAGAAGAGGACCTACTTGATTGAACTTATCTACTCCACTTTTTAATGTATACATACCATCATTTACTGTTAAAACACCATCTGTATAATCTTTAAGACCTTGTGTTAATGATGATGCTCCATCAGTAAATACTAATGAACTCTGTGATAGAAGTTTTAAATTATCAGATATTTTTTGATTACCAAGAGATAATTCATTCATTCCATCTTTTAACTTATGGGTTCCATCTACAGCATCATTTAATCCATTAGATAAAGTATGAACTTGATGAAATAATGTCTTTGCATATGTTTTGGTAACAGTAGAAGAAACTTCAGATTTGATTTTTTCTATAGCAGAATCATCCATCTTAGAAGCTATATAGTTAGTTCCTGGATTTGTTGTATAAGTTAATTCCATCTTTTGTGGTTCTTGATCTAATAATGTTGTCGCATGACTAGAAAAGTCTTGAGGGATAGTAATAATCATATAGTAATCTCCCTTTTCTAATCCTTCTTTTGCTTTAGAAGCATTCACAACTTGAAAATCCATAGAATCATTATCTTCTAGACTTTCAGCTAAATCTTTTCCAATATTTAGTTTTTCATCTCCATATTCAATCTCTTGGTCTTCATTGACAATAGCTACAGGTATATTCTTTGTATTTCCATATGGATCCCACATAGAGCCTAGAAATACTGTAGAATAAATACTTGGTATAAGTATAATTGCTATAAGAACAACTATAATCCAAGGATTATGAAAAATGTTTTTCCATTCTTGTCGCATAACGTCTTCCTTCTTTCTTAATCTATAGATATTATATATCCATAGATACATATTATCGATAGTCAGTATTATAATTGTTTTATAAGAAATGTCAACAAAAACAACTTATTTTTATTTGTAGCCATAAATATTTATGATTATTATAAGTTTTTAAATGTATAAGGATACAAATATGATTTTTTTTGATAGAATAGTACTAAAGGTGGTATAAACATGAAAATAAGACAAAGTTTTGAACAAGCAATATGTATTCTGTTATTAATAGGAACTCATGATGGGCCTATGAAATCTCATGAATTAAGTAAGATATTAGATGTATCTGATTCATATCTTAAAAAAATAACAAGACAACTTGTTGTTTCTGGTTTAATTACTTCTAAAGCAAGTAAATTAGGTGGTTTTGTATTAAACAAAGAGATGCAAGAGATTTCTTTTTTAGATATATTTGATGCAATTGAAGGGAAAGAGAAGTTTATAGAAACAACACATTTAGTAGATAAAGTCTTTGATTCTTCTTTAAAAGTGAAAGAAACTGAAGATATGATTGTTGATTATTTAAATAATGCTGAATTACAATACCGTTCTAAATTAAAGGAAATTAATTTATCTCAAGTGATTCAAGCAGCACATGTTGTATAAAACAAGATAATTGTGATATGATAAAAACACTGGAGGTATAAAAATGAACGAATATATATTACAAGTATTAAAAGATATTATGGCAATAGATAGTCCTTCTGGTTATACAAAAGAAGTGATTCAATATTGTCAAAACTTAGCTCATGAATTAGGATATCAAACACAAAGAACAAAGAAAGGGAATCTTGAAATATTAGTTAAAGGTCAAGATGATTATACTATTGGATTTTGTGCACATGTTGATACTTTAGGTTTAATGGTAAGAAGTATAAAAAGTGATGGTACTCTTGCATTTACTAATGTTGGTGGCCCTATTATCCCTACATTAGACGGTGAGTATTGTAAAGTCTATACAAGAAATAATAAAGTCTATACTGGTACAATTCTATCAAATTCACCTGCAGCTCATGTTTTCTCAGATTCTAAAGATGCTCCTAGAAACTGTGATACAATGTGCATTAGATTAGATGAAGTTGTAAAAAATAAAGAAGATGTTGAAAAACTAGGCATCTGTAATGGCGATTATATAGCATATGATCCAAAAACAACAATTACTGATTCAGGTTTCATTAAATCACGTTTTTTAGATGACAAATTAAGTGTTGCAATCCTATTTGGTATGTTAAAGAATTTAAAAGACCACAATATAGTACCTCATCATAACTTACATATCATTATTTCTACTTATGAAGAAGTCGGTCATGGTAGTAGTTATATCAGTGATTCCATTGATGAATTAATTGCTGTGGATATGGGATGTATTGGTTTAGATCTTGCATGTAGCGAATATGATGTAAGTATTTGTGCTAAAGATAGTAGTGGTCCTTATGATTATGATATAACAACAACATTTATCGAACTTGCTAAAAAGAACAATTTACAATATGCTGTTGATATTTATCCATTCTATGGTAGTGATGTTTCAGCTGCTTTAAGAGGTGGAAATAATATCAAAGGTGCATTGATTGGTCCAGGTGTTCATGCTTCTCATGGTATGGAAAGAACTCATATACAAGCTGTAGAAAACACTTATAAACTATTAATGGCTTATATTCAAAAAGACTAGATAGTCTTTTTTTTAATTACAGAAACTTTTTAAAAATAATAGAAAAGAAGTGGTCAAGCATATAAATTCACCACTTCATATGATTTATTCATATTTTTTTCCAACAATATAAGTTACAATAAACAATCCTATAAGTACAATAACTATAATTGGATATTTTACAATATTCCATAAGTCAATACTACCTAATGAAATACTCATATAACATGAGATAGGAAATAAAATAGCCATACTTAATGTAAACACTCTAAATACAGTTAATATATATGTCCAATTTCCATTATTAAACGATAAGCCCACCATGTGTATTCTAAAAATCCCTTGTGATACAAAGTTAATTTTATTTTTATCATAATACGTTGGCAATAAATCCTTTGCAAAGATACAAAACCAACTTGCACATAAAAGCATTATCATAGAAACATATAGACTATCACCCATCAGCTTGATAGAAATTCCAGAAACTGTTAATAAAATAGCTTCTACAATCACTATACCTATTGAAATAAGAAAAGCAAATATCCAATTCTTCTTTCTTAGATTTATTGCATGTCGTACAGATAAATCTAACGAATTAACAACAAGACTTTCGACCTCATTATTATCCAATGCCTTTTCATCATGTAATCTTTGCCCTTTTAAAAGTTCAGTGACTGTTATGCCAAGAACATCAGCAATAGGAATAAGCAAAGTAACACTGGGCATACTGGCACCTCTTTCCCATTTACTTACTGTTTTATCTGAAACAAATAACTTGTCAGCCAATTCTTTTTAGGTCATTGATTTTTCTTTTCTTATTTCACTTAGAAATTGTCCAAATTTTTCATTATCGATTTGATACATCTGTTTACACCTCCTATTGTCATTTTAACTGTTTACTAACTCACAAGCAATCTACTAACAGGAGAGTCGAGCCTTTTCACTCACTTTTAGAGAGATTTTTAGTATTCTAAACGATTATACTATAAAAACTCTTGTTGAATTTTTCAACAAGAGAAGTCATTAAATATTTTTATCTATAAATGAAAAGACTTTATTCCAATATGCTTGAGGATCATAATCTTTAGATTCAGCATGTCCAGCTTGATCGACAATATATAAATCTTTTACACTTTGGCATGCACCATAAACTTCATAAACCATATCTGTAGGTACAAAATCATCTTGTCCTCCATGTATGAATAACATAGGTTTTTGATTAAGTTTCACTTGTTCTAGACTTGAAGCTTTTTTAAAATCATAACCAGCTTTTATATTAGCAACAAGATTAGAAACATCTAATACTGGAAATGTTGGTAGTGAAAAACGTTTATCTAGTTCACTTGCAAAAATATCCCATACGCTTGTATATCCACAATCTTCAACATATCCTACAACATGATCTAAATTATCCCCTGATATCATCATTGTTGTTGCTCCACCCATAGACACACCATGAATAATAATCTTTGCTTCTTTATCTCTATTTACAATCCAATCTACCCATAAAGCAATATCTTCTTTATCAAGCCAACCCATTCCTATATAATGACCCTCACTATTTCCATGTGCTCTATTATTAGGCAATAACACATTATATCCTTTTTGATAATATGTTTCTCCATAAGACATCATATTTTCATTGTTAGATTTATATCCATGAATAAGAATAACCCATTCGTGTGTATCTTGTGTTTTATACTTAGCTTTTAATGTGAAATGATCTTGACTTTGAAGAGATGTTTCTTGTGTTTTTTTAGAGAATTGTATTCCTTTTTGTTTTTCTATTTCTTTATTCTTTTCTATTTGTTGTTTTGTATGACTTTCTAATTCTATAGCATCTTCACTGCTTATTTCTCTTTGATCAGAATCACTTGTAGGAGATAATGCATAACTTACAAAATAATTTCCTATTCCATATCCTATACCAACAATTGCTATAGCGATTGTTAATATAATCAATATCTTTTTCTTCATTTTCATCACCTATTGTATTTTATATAAAATACTTTCATTCATCAAGTGAAAAGACAAGAGTGTTGCCCTTGTCTTATGCTTCTATAAGATTATTTTTGATTAAGAAATCCTTTGCTACATCAGATGTCTTTTCTTTAAGTTCATCTACTCTATAGTTTAATTCTACCATAACATCATCACTAAGATAATTTTGTAATTTATTAATAAGATCTACAACTTCAGGATATTCTTCTATGACTCTATTATTTGTAATAGGAATAGCATGATAGGGTAAGAAGAAATCTTTATCATCTTCTAGGACTTGTAAGTCAAACTTCTTTAATAAACCATCTGTAGAATATGCATCAATAACATCACATTCTTTATTCATTAATGCAGTATATCTTGGTGAACCATCAATAGGAATAGTTTCTTTAAATTGAATTGGATAGACTTTTTGCATTCCTACCCAACAGTCTTCTCTTTCCATAAACATTAATGTTGGTGAAAAGACTAATTGATGAGAAACCTTACATAAATCACTTACTGTTTTGATATTGTATTTTTGAGCAGTATCTTTTCTAATAGCTAATGTATAAGTATTATTAAAACCTAATGTATCTAAAACATTAAGATCATATTGTTCTTTCATTTGTTCTTTGACTGTATTATAGACTTCTTCTACATCACCATTAGGTTCATTTCCTAGAACATTCCCATAAATTGTTCCCGTGTATTCTACATACATATCTATAGCACCAGTTCTAACTGCATCCATGACAATAGAACTTGAACCAAGCGATAATGATTGTTCTACAGTAATATCTGTATTTCCTTCTATATAATACTTTAACATATAATTAAGAACTTCTTGTTCCGTGAAATCCATACTTCCAATTCTAATTGTTTGATCACTATGACCTTGTCCTAAAGTCGTATATACAAAACTTCCTATCAATGCAACACAAGAAATAATAATAACAACTTTATCCAATACTTTTTTAAATTTTGTTCTTGGAGATGCTAGTTGGAAGCTTTTTGGAGTTACTATTCTTTCTAGAATAGAGAAAATATAGTCTATCAATAATGCAAGTATACATGCAGGAATAGCTCCAGCAAGTATTTGTGCATTGTCAACAGTACGAATACCAGCATATACAAGATATCCTAGACCATCAGCACCAATAAACGCAGCCAATGTCATTAACCCAACTGAGCTAACCGCACTGACTCTTACCCCAGCCATAATTACAGGTGCAGCTAATGGAATTTGAACTTTATATAAGACTTGTAATTTATTTAAACCTATACCCTTAGCAGCCTCTAATGTTTCAGCATTGATATTATCCAATCCTGTTACAGTATTCTTTATAATTGGTAATAAAGAATATAGAATAACCATAACAATAGCAGGTTTTGTTCCAATTCCTAGTATAGGAATCATAAATCCCAATAATGCCATAGAAGGTATGGCTTGTATAACATTAGCAATAGCCATCACTGGCTTTTTAGATGGTTTAAAATATGTAATCAAAATACCTAGAGGGACACCAATGAAAATAGCAATTAAAATAGCCATCACTGTTAATTGGACATGTCCAATTAACAAATCAAGTATTTGCATATAATTTTGGGAACAATAATTAAAAAACTCACTCATTATTCTCCCTCACTTTCATCATATTTTTTTGAAAGAGTTGTAACCAATGTACTCTTTGTGATTAATCCTACTAATTTTGTATCATCTACAACTGGAATTGTATACATATTCTTTTCTTTTGTGATATTGATTACATCTACAATAGACTCAGTAGGTTTTATTGTTACACAATGTATATCCATCACTTCACTAACAGCTTTATTTTTATTCTTTTCATCAGCAGCTACTGATGCATAAATAACACCTTTAAAATTTCTTTGCTTATCTATAACCATTAAACTATCGACTTTAGAATTGAACATAATATTTAATGCTTTCATACATTTTAATGTATCTCCACATACAATAGGATGTTCAATCATAATATCTTCAGCTTTAATCAATTCAGGTGAATCCCATATACGTTTTTTACCAACAAAGTTTAAAACAAATTCATTTGCTGGATGTTTTAATATTTGTTCAGGTGTATCAAATTGTTGGATATGTCCTTGATCCATAATACAAATTCTATCAGCTAATTTAATCGCTTCAGCCATATCATGTGTCACAAAGACAATTGTTTTTTGTAAATTATTTTGTAAAGATAACAATTCATCTTGTAATTGATTTCTTGTAATAGGGTCTAATGCACTAAATGGTTCATCCATTAAAATAATATCTGGATCACTTGCAAATGCTCTGGCAACACCAACACGTTGTTGTTGTCCACCACTCATTTGAATAGGATATTTATCCATATATTCGTCTGGATTAAGTCCTACCATATTCAATACTTCTTTCACTTTATCTATTAGATTTGGATTATTTTTATCTTTGAGTTTAGGTATTAATTCAATATTTTCTTTCACTGTCATATGTGGAAATAAACCCGTTTGTTGAATAACATATCCTATATTTCTTCGTAATTCTATTTCATTTTCTTGGCTAATATCTTTACCATTCACTAAGATAGAACCTTGAGATGGTTTAATCAATTTATTAATCATTTTTAATGCTGTTGTCTTTCCACAGCCACTTGGGCCAATAATACAAACAAATTCACCATCTTGAATATGAAAAGAAATATCTTCCAATACATGTTTATCTTTAAACGACTTATATACATTTTTAAACTCTATCATATAGACACCCCCCTTAATACAAATATACTCTTGCCTTATGTCATTTTTGTGAATAAATGCACATTACATATCTATTATACTATAAATTTGTATAATTTAGACCCTGTATTTTATTTATTTTCTATATTTAAAAAGCAGTCAATAAAAATTGACTACTTCTCTAAATTCTTGAATGCTGTTGATAACATCAACTTGATTCTATTTAATTGATTAACTTCACTAGCTCCAGGATCATAATCCACAGCAACAATATTACTTTCTGGATATTTTTTACGTAGAGCTTTAATAACACCTTTTCCTGTGACATGGTTTGGTAAACATGCAAATGGTTGCATACATACAATATTAGGTGCACCAGATTCTATCAATTCAATCATTTCTCCTGTTAAGAACCATCCTTCACCAGTTTGGTTTCCAAGTGATACTACTTCACTTGCCTTTTTCGCAAGGTGTTCTATTGGACAAGGTGCATCAAATCTTTGAGATTCATTTAATGCCTTAGACATATCTTTTCTTAACCAATCTACAAATTTAATAGCATTTCTACAAAGTATTTCTGTAGACTTCTTACCTTCATAATGTTCATGTTTATAGATAGAGTTATAGAATCCATATTGGAAGAAATCGATTAAATCAGGCATAACAGCTTCTCCACCTTCTGCTTCTATAATATCTACAATTTGATTATTTGCAGTTGGATGGAATTTTACAAGAATTTCTCCAACTAATCCTACTCTTGGTTTTTTAATATCTAATAATGGAAGAGTATCAAAATCATGTACAATTTGATATACATTCTTTTTAAATTCTCTTAAACTTCCATTTTTTACATTTTCTTGACATTTTTCTACCCAAGATTCATATAAAGCATTTGCTGATCCTTTAACCTTTTCATAAGGTCTTACACGATAGAGAACTCTCATGAATAAGTCTCCATATAATGCTCCAATAATAACTTTTTTCGCAAGTTTATATGTAATCTTAAATCCTGGATTATTTTCTAGACCAGAAAGGTTAGCTGAAATAACAGGAATATGTTCTAAACCAGCATCTTTCAATGCTTTTCTAATAAAGGCAATGTAGTTTGTTGCACGACAACCTCCACCTGTTTGAGAAATGATTAAAGCAACTTTATCTAAATCATATTGACCACTATTTAAAGCATTCATCATTTGTCCTACAACTAATATACTAGGATAGCATGCATCATTATTAACATATTTTAATCCTTGTTCAACAGCAGTTTTATCTACAGATGGTAAGACAACAAAATTATATCCTTCTTGTGTCATTACTGTTTCTATAAATTGGAAATGTATAGGTGACATTTGAGGACAAAGAATTGTATATTCTTGTTTCATTTGTTTTGTAAATGAAACTTTATTTTGATGATATACTTTTGTAAGATCTATATCATCTTTTTTCTTTTCCACTGTTGCTTTGAGTGAACGTATACGTATACGTATAGCTCCTAGATTACTTCCTTCATCTATTTTAATTAATGTATATATTTTACCTCTCGCTTTTAATATTTCAGCAACTTGGTCAGCTGTTACAGCATCTAAACCACAACCAAAAGAAGTCAATTGAATCAATTGTAAATCTTTTCTACCAGATACAAATGAAGCAGCTTTATATAAACGAGAATGATATGTCCATTGATCTACAACTCTTAACTCAAGATGTTCTTGATCTAAATAACATACACTATCTTCACTTAAAACAACGAAACCTTCTCCAGTAATTAAA
>DEPZ01000011.1:34738-52562 GCA_002359025.1 Erysipelotrichaceae bacterium UBA3379
CAGGTAAATTATTTTCTTGCATGTATTCTAAAGCTTTTAAACCTTCATTTCTTATATCTTGTTGACAGTGTTCTAACTCTTTATAAGCTTTATCAATAGCTTGATGTAATTCTTCATCTATTATTTGATATTCTTTAAGTTCTTCTTTTAAAACATTGAATAATGTCTTTGGATTATTTAATGATATAAATGGATTTTTAAAGATAACATTCTTTTGTTGTAAGTTATCCACATTATTTTTAATAACTTCTGGATAAGAAGCCACCACAGGACAATTATAATGATTTTTTGCATCTTCATTTTCTAATCTTTCATAAGCTACAGAAGGATAGAAAATAAACGGAACTCCTTTAGCAATCAAATTCTCAATATGACCATGTGTAATTTTTGCAGGATAACATGCACTTTCACTTGGAATAGATTCTATTCCTTTTTCATAAATAGCTTTAGATGATCTTGATGATAACACAACTCTAAATTTTAATTCCGTAAAGAAAGTATGCCAGAAAGGATAGTTTTCATACATATTTAATACTCTTGGAATTCCAACAACACCTCTTGATGCATCTTCGATAGCTAATGATCTGTATTGGAAAACTCTTCTATATTTGTAATCAAAGAGATTTGGGAGTGACTTGGATTTTAATGGAAGATTTGCTCCTCTTTCACATCTATTACCACTTATAAATTCTCTTCCATCATTGAAAGATGTAATTGTTAACATACATCTATTTGTACATTTTTCACAGTTTCTCATTGAATTAGAATATGTTAAATGTTCTAATTCATCTAATGTTAAAAGTGTTGATTCTTTACCATCATCTTTTTCCATAGCAAGTCTTGCGATACCATAAGCTCCCATTAAACCTGCTATATCAGGACGAATAACTTCTACACCTGCTTCTTTTTCAAATGCACGAAGAACAGCTTCATTATAGAAAGTTCCACCTTGTACGACAATATTCTTTCCTAATTGATCTTTACTTCTTAATTTAATAACCTTATATAAAGCATTTTTAATAACTGAATATGATAAACCAGCTGATATATCTCCAAGAGAAGCTCCTTCTTTTTGTGCTTGTTTAACTTTAGAATTCATAAAGACTGTACAACGGCTTCCTAAATCTAATGGATGTTGAGATAATAAGGCTGCTTTTGCAAAATCGCTAATATTATATCCTAATGATTGAGCAAATGTTTCTAAGAATGATCCACAACCAGATGAACATGCTTCATTTAATGTAATATCTTGAATAATATCATCTTTAATTGTGATGGCTTTCATATCTTGACCACCAATATCAAGAATAAAATCAACATCTGGTTCAAAGTGTTTTGCTGCAGTGTAATGAGCAATTGTTTCTACTTCTCCATAATCTACTTTTAAGGCTGCTTTAATTAATGCTTCACCATATCCTGTAACACCAGATTTTTTAATTCTACAACCTTTAGGGATTTTATGATAAATTTCTTTTAATATTCTAATAATTAAGTCTAATGGATTTCCTTCATTAGAACTATAGTAAGAATATAATATTGCTCCTTCATTATCAACCATTATAACTTTTGATGTTGTAGAACCAACATCTATACCTAAATAAATATCTCCTTGATATTCTTCTAATTTTCTTTTCTTTGTTTTTGCTAATAAATGTCTACGTGTAAATTCTTCTAATTCTTTTTCATCATGAAATAAAGGTTCTAATGTATGAGTTGCTTCTGTTCCTTGATCTTTAAGTTCTTTTAACTCTTTTAATAATGAAGATAACTGAATAGGTGTTTCTACATCTTTGGCATTTAGACAAGCTCCCATTGCTACAAACAATTGAGAATTATCTGGGAAGATAATTTCATCTTCTGATAGATTCAATGTTTCTACGAATCTTTGTCTTAATTCATCTAAGAAATATAATGGCCCTCCTAAAAAAGCAACTTTTCCTTTAATAGGTTTTCCACATGCCAATCCACTTATTGTTTGATTAACAACTGCTTGAAATATAGATGCTGCAATATCTTCTTTCTTTGCACCTTCGTTAATTAATGGTTGAACATCTGTTTTCGCAAAGACTCCACATCTTGAAGCAATTGGATAAATTCGTTGATGTTTTTTAGCAAGTTCATTTAATCCTGATGCATCAGTTTGTAATAATGTTGCCATTTGATCAATAAATGCACCTGTACCACCTGCACATGAACCATTCATTCTTTGTTCTAATGATCCTTCGAAATAAGTAATTTTAGCATCTTCTCCACCTAATTCAATCGCAACATCAGTTTGTGGAATATATGTTTCTACTGTTTTTGTACATGCTATAACTTCTTGTACAAACTTTATATGTAATGCATCAGCAATAGATAAACCACCTGATCCCGTAATCACTGGATAGATAGATATATCTGTATATTTTTCTTTAATTTCATCTAATAAAGAATATAGAGTACTTCTGACATCTGAATTATGCCTTACATAGTTTGAATATAAGCATTGGTTATTTTCATCAGTTAAATATGCTTTTACTGTTGTAGAACCTACATCAATTCCTAAATAGTATTTGCTCATAAAATCTCTCCTTTAAAACAATGAATTCAATGATTTCTTATCATATCAAAATTTTATATAAAATAAAATCTATATGCCTTATTTCATTTCTTTAACGATTTGGTTGAATTTACGACTAAGTCGTAAATACTCTTTGACATCCTCTTCTCCTAGTTGACTGAGTAGTTTTACAAAATAGTCTTCTATTTCTTTACGTCTTTCTAATGCAAAGGCTTTTCCTTTATCCGTTATATAAACTCGAATTTTTCTTCTATCATCTTGATCATCTAATCGTTGAATATATCCCTTTTTAGATAAATTTTTTAGCATTGCTGCAACCCTTGATGTATTGATACCAAAGTGTTGACTAATTTCGCACGCATTAACACCATTATGTACTTCTACAAGATAAATCAATACAGCTCCTTCTCCTCTGGCTATTTCATCTACATCATGATTTAAAAATTTAAAATTCTGCTGGTTCTCGACCATGTAGTGAATCAACTCTTTTGCATACTTTTCATAATCCATGTTAATTACCTCACACTATGAGCATTTTAAACAACTTTATTTCATTTGTCAAATTATTTTACATTTTGTTGTTTTTTAGATTAATCGATAATAATTGATGTTCATTTATCTTATTGATACAATAAAGTAAAGGGGGGGAGATAAACATGTATCAAAAAATTAAAGAATTATCCAACTTATACTATCAAGATACTATTCGCATTCGTAGAGATTTACATAAATATCCAGAAAAAGGTTGGTTAGAAATAAGAACTTCTTGTATAATTGCAAAAACATTAGAAGAATTAGGTTATGAAGTTTATGTAGGGAAAGAGATTATGAGCAAAGATGACCGTATGGGAGTACCATCCCAAAGTATACTTGACTTAAATTATGCACGCGCGAAAACACAAGGTGTTGACTTACATTATTTAGAAAAAGTAAAAGATGGTATGACAGGAGTTGCTGGTGTTCTGCAATGTGGTCAAGGTCCTACCGTTGCGTTAAGATTTGATATCGATGCTTTAGGTTTGGTTGAAGAATCATCATCTGATCATTATCCTTTTGTTAATGGGTTTGCTTCTGTCCATAAAGGAACGATGCATGCTTGTGGTCATGATGGACATACAGCCATAGGTTTAACAACTGCAAGAATACTGATGCAAATCAAAGAGCATCTTCATGGAACAATTAAACTTATTTTTCAACCTGCTGAAGAAGGTGTTATGGGAGCAAAATCAATCGCAAGAAGTGGATTTTTAGATGATGTTGATTATATACTTGCTGCTCACATTATGCCTCAATGTGATGAACCATATCACCTTTATTTTGGAATGAATGAATCATTTGCAACAACAAAATTAGATATAACATATCATGGTATTTCTACGCATGCAGCCGAATCTCCACAATTTGGTAAAAATGCCCTTCTTTCTGCTGCCAACTGTATTATTAATCTTCATTCTATACCACGAAATAGTGATGGACAAACACGTGTCAATGTAGGTACAGTTCATGCTGGTACAGGCAGAAATGTTGTTCCTGAAACTGCAAAGCTTGAAATAGAAGTGCGTGGTGTAACTACTGAATTAAATAGATATATGGAAATATACGCTAGAGATATTATTGAAGGATGTGCTCGCATGCATGATACTGTTGTAGAAATAAAAGAGATGGGCAAAGCCTATGCTTTAAATTGTGATGAAGATCTTATGAATGAATTGGAATTCATGTGTAAAAAGTATTTACCTGATTTAAAATTACCACCAGAACATTTAAGTCCGTTAGGTGGTAGTGATGATTTTTCTTATTTAATGGAATGTGTTCAAGCACATGGTGGAAAGGCAACTTATATGAAACTATTAACCCCTATTGTTTCCTCTCCTCATAATGATGCATTTGACTTTGATGAAAAAGTGCTTGCATTAGGACCACGTCTTTTTTCAAGCGCTATCTACTATTTAACATGTCAATAACCGTAAGGGAGTCTTATTAGAGATGAAATTATAAGTGAAACAAAAACTACCAACTTATTGCTTTTGTAAGTAATGAACAAGGAAAATCATATTTTGGTACAGAACATGCCAGTCAAATCGTCAACAACTCTACCAAAAGAAAAGCACAAGGTGACAAATGCTGTGATTACCCTGCATACTTATACAAGAATTACTTATACTTCTTCAATAACTTTAAAAGGACAATACATAATGCATTGTCCTTTCATCTTTATTCATCAAATAATGCTCTACCGATACGTACAAGAGTTGCCCCTTCTTGTAATGCTATGGGATAATCTTCTGACATCCCCATAGAAAGTTCATTTAATGGATATTGTGGATATTTTGTTTGAAGCTTTAATAATAAATCATGTGTCTTTTGAAAATATATTCTTGTGTCTTCCACAGCAATATGTGGAGCCATCATCATAAGTCCATCTATGATTAAAGATGGACAATGAAGTAGATACTCCATCACTTGTTCCATTTCCTCTTCATTAAATCCATGTTTACTTTCTTCTCTAGCAATATTCACTTGTAATAGAATATGTACTTTTAAATTTAATTTTTGTGCTTGTTTCTCTAGTTCATCTATTAATCCATAACTATTCACTGAATGAATAAGTTCCACTTTATCTATAATATACTTTACTTTATTGCGTTGTAATGTCCCAATAAAATGCCAATGTCCTTTTCCATGATAGTGTTCATACTTTTCTAGAAAAGCTTGCACTCTATTTTCTCCAAAATATAAACATCCGCATTTTTCTAGTTCTTCTATTTCTTTGACATCAACATATTTTGTAGCTGCTACTAATTTTGCTGGTTTTATTTCTTGCATTATTCTTTTTACAGATTCTGGATT
Source organism: Erysipelotrichaceae bacterium UBA3379 (assembly GCA_002359025.1). Lineage (GTDB taxonomy): Bacteria > Bacillota_I > Bacilli_A > Erysipelotrichales > Coprobacillaceae > UBA3379. The sequence continues at coordinate 40,149 of DEPZ01000011.1, forward strand.
TGTTTTCAAAGTTATCACTCCTTAACATGTATTTTACTACAGAATATAGTTTCATACAAAAAGAATTTTATGGTATGATATTGGAAAAGGAGGAATTTGTATGAATGAATTGATTGAAAGATATGTTGGTGCTGTATGTTCTTATTTTATTGGTATAAAGCGTCAATATGTGTATGATGATTTAAAAAAACAGATTCTAGATTCTTCTCATCATTATGATGATTTAGAAGAACTATTGATTTCTTATGGTCATCCTCGTAGTATGGCATTAAGCTATGGATATAGACCAAAATCATCTCATAAATATAATCCTAAAGTTGTATCATTATGTGAGAAAGTTCTATTTATTAGTTCTGGTATTTATCTATTCTTTTCAACTTTATATTATTTACAACAACTTAATTGCTTACCATTTCAATCTTCTAGTCATGTTGTAGCAACTTTTAATACTTCCACACTTATAACATGGATATTATCACATCCATTTATAATCATTGGAGGATTTATTGTCATAACAATTATCCTATTAAATATTCTTGATTATAAGCATCCCTTGAAAGAAGAACACTATCTCCAATGGACAAAGAAAGAACTTTACAAACTCCCACACCAATCACATTATCCAAATCATACAATAGAAACAATATTTATGTTTGCTTTTATTCTATATTTCATTATATATACTTTCTATTTTCATTCAGAACAGATTCTCATTATCCAACATGAATCTTATCAAATGATCCACCTTATGACATATTTCTTTCAACCATTTATTCTTATTATCATTGTAGATTATTTTATAGATATGACTAAAAAAATATATACAAAGAAATATTTAAAATATAGTTCATTAATCAATGCATTTACTTTTTTAGCATTAACAATCTTTATTATTAATTCTCATTTTCTTGAGAATTATCTCCTTCCATTTAACCAATTCTCATTCATATTGGTAAATATACTTATTATTGGAGCACTGCTTATGATATTAACGATATCAGTATATAAGCTTATTAGAAATATCAAATCATATAGATATTTATTTAAAAAATAAATATCTATTCAAAATGATAAGCTAGTTTCACTATATCTAAAAATAGTGATGCTGATTGAGAGAATTCTTCTCTACTTCTTTTTAATATAACAAAGTATTCTTCCATAGGCGCACGTTTTAAAATACGACTTGTTATATTTTTCTTAGTTAATTCTTTGACTTGCCATTTATTTCCAAATAAGAAAGCATTTGTATGAATGAGCATATTTAACATATTATGATAATTACTCATTGTTATTGTTTTTGTAAATTGGGATAAAGGTATATCATCTACTGCTAGAGAATTATTTAAATTAGAAAAGAAATCATATGGTAACAACATTCTTGTATAATCTAATAAATCTTTCATTTCTATCTCTTCTTTTTGAGCAAGAGGATGATCGCTTGATACATGTATATACATTGGCCCATGATCTAAGACTTGTATTTCTAATTCTCTAAGATCAGCCATCTTTTTTAAGACTGTTAACTGGTTTTCATTTAATATTGTGATTCCAAATTCTGATTTACCACTAGATACATTTGTTATAACATCTTCTGTTGTTGTTTCATAAAGATGTGTATGTGTTTGAGCACTTTGTACTTGATCATAGTATTTTAATATAATATCATCTTGTAAAAATATAGATGCTATAGATACAGACAATTGACTATATACTTTCTCTTCTTTAATTGTCTTTAGTTGTTCTATAACATCATACTGACTTAAAATAGATCGCGCATAATAGTATATTATCTTCCCTGTACCAGTTAAAGTAACACCTCTGTTATTTCTAATTAATAATGGTTTACCCATTTCTTCTTCTAATGCACGAATAGATCGACTGAGATTTGGCTGGGAAATATAAAGCTTTTCTGCTGCTTTGTTAATACTACCACAATCTATAACAGCAACGAAATTTCTCAATTGTTCGTTTCTCATTTTAAATCCTCCTAAAACTTCTATTTCTATTATACTCTATAACTTATAAAACATATATTATTTTATTTTTATTTTTGCATAAAAAGCGTATAATGTTCTATCGAGGTGAAAGAATGAATTATATATATGCGCCCGGATGTGCTTTGATGATTTATAAACCACATCTGGCAGATAAAATAAAAGATATACTCACTAAAGAATATGGTCCAATAGATGAAGTTTTAAACTGTTGTCTTTTCGCACCACAACTAGATAAAGGTGCATGTATTATCACGCCTTGTGTCGCATGCCATCATCAATATGCAAAAAACTATCAAACAATTTTCTTTTTAGATATGCTAGCAAAAAGCCAGTCATTTCAATTTCCAGATTACCAAGGAATAGAAATGACGATTCATGATACTTGTACTGCAAGACAAGATGATTTTTATTTAGATACAGTTCGTACTCTTTTAAAAAGAATGAATATAAATATCGTAGAATCTCAATATTCAAGAAAGAAAGGAATTTGTTGTGGTCAGGTTTTCTATAATAAATTACCATTAGATCAAGTTGAAGAGAGAATGAAGGTAAGGGCAAATCAAATGATTAAAGAAGATGTTGTTGTCTATTGTCCAAGCTGTATTCAAAGTTTAGCAGTTGGAGGTAAAAGACCTCATTTTATATTAGATTTACTTTTTAATGAAGAAACTGTATATAAAGATGCAAATATTGAAAACTGGCGAAATTCTTTAAAAGATTTTCAAGATACTCACTAAATAACAAAAATACTCTCTCGAGTATTTTTTATTATTATCTAATTTTTGTACCATTAGGTAAGTTTTCTACAGATACAAGTTCTAATAATTTTTTCTTAGATCCAGCTAATATCATACCTTGAGATTCTACACCTCTTAATTTTGCTGGTTTTAAGTTGGATACAACAATAACTTTTCTACCAATCATATCTTCTGGTGAATAGAAATCAGCAATACCACTTACAATTTGTCTTGTTTCTTTTCCTATATTAATTTGCGATACAAGAAGTTTATCAGCATCAGGATGTTTTTTACATTTTTCTACTGTTCCTACTACAAGTTCTATTTTCGCAAAATCATCAATTGTAATAAGGTTGTCTTGTTTAACTTCTTCTTTTTTTGGATGAAGTGCTTCTACTTTCTTTTCTACTTCTTTAGGATCTAATCTGGCAAATAATTGTTGTGGTTTATCTGTCACTTTTGTTCCTTCTTTATATAAGCCGAATGTATCTAACTTTAAGAAATCTCTTTGATCTGTGTTAATTTGATCTAAAATTTTCTTTGAAGTTGAAGGCATATATGGTTCTAATGCAATAGCACTAAAGCGAATAGCTTCAATTAAGTTATATAATACAGTAGCTAATCTATCTTTCTTATCTTCTTCTTTAGCTAAAGCCCAAGGCATTGTATCATCAATATATTTATTTGTTCTTCTTAATAATACAAAGATTTCATCTAATGCTTTAGAAGCTTTAAATTCATCCATATATTGTTGAACGTTTTTAGGCATTTGTAAAGCTATTTCTTTTAATTCATCATCTACTGGTTCACTAACACCAGGATTTGTCACAATACCATCAAAGTATTTATTTGTCATGGCAATTGTTCTATTAACTAAGTTACCTAATATATTAGCAAGATCAGAATTAATACGTTCAACTAATAAGTCCCATGTAATACTTCCATCATTATCATATGGAATTTCATGTAATACATAATATCTTACAGCATCTACTCCAAAAATATCTACTAAATCATCAGCATAAATAACATTTCCTTTAGATTTAGACATCTTGCTTTCTCCTTGTAATAACCAAGGATGTCCAAAGACTTGTTTAGGCAAAGGAATATCTAAAGCCATTAACATAATAGGCCAATAAATTGTATGGAATCTCACAATATCCTTACCAATTAAATGCAAATCAGCTGGCCAGTATTTCTTATATAATTCCCCATGATTTCCATCTACATCATAACCTAAACCAGTAATATAATTTGTTAATGCATCAATCCATACATAAACAACATGTTTAGGATCAAAATCTACAGGTATAGACCAAGTAAATGAAGTACGAGAAACACATAAATCTTGTAAACCTGGTTTTAAGAAGTTATTCATCATTTCATTTTTTCTAGAAACAGGTTGAATAAATTCTGGATGTTCTTCTATATGTTTAATTAATCTATCAGTATATTTAGATAACTTAAAGAAATAAGCTTCTTCTTTAGCATCATGTACAGGTCCTCCACAATCAGGACATTTTCCATCTACTAATTGTGATTCAGTAAAGAATGATTCACAAGCAGTACAATATTTTCCTTCGTAGTGTCCTAAATAGATATCTCCTTGATCATATAATTTCTTGAATATCTTTTGAACTTGTTTAATATGATATTCATCTGTTGTTCTCATGAATCTATCATATGTTGTATCCATTAAATCCCAAATATTTTTAACGATTGCTGCTTTTTCATCAACAAATTGTTTTGGTTCTACACCTGCTTCTTTTGCTTTTAATTCTATCTTTTGACCATGTTCATCAGTCCCAGTTTGAAAATAAACATTATATCCTTCTTGCCTTTTACTTCTTGCGATAGCATCTGCTAAAATAATTTCATATGTATTACCAATATGTGGTTTACCAGATGTATATGTAATCGCTGTTGTTAAATAATAATCTTTTGGATCTTTCATCTTTCATTCTCCTTTCATAATAAAAAAACGCCCTTATATAAAGGACGAAATTATCGCGGTACCACCTTTTTTACACCTAAGTGTCACTCATGACTTTAACGCAGTTAACGTTTATCTCTAACTATTCAAGATAACAGCTCCCAGACCATCTTCATAAAAGTTATGTACTAGTTCACACCATCCACTAGCTCTCTTTAACTCCCTTTTAATCTCTTCTGTTCTTCGCTTTTGTTTACTTTTTAACATTAACAAATATCATTGTTAATGTCAATATTAAGATTATTTTCTTTAAGATAATAATAGAATATTATTCTTTTCCAATCTCTCTATTATTCTTTCCTAATGTTTGATCACTTTCCATAAAAACATCTTTACAATCATATAACATATCACACATTGTTTTTAAAATATCTCCAATACCTGTAATATTGGATTGAACACGCTTAGCATCTTCTTGAAATGCTTTTGCTCCATTTTCTTTCCAATTATCATTCAAATATTTTACAATTGTATCATATTGTTTTAAATATTCAATTATATAACAATATGAAAGTTTCAAACAAAATGTCCTATATATTTATGATTGTTTTTCACCATTATAATATAAATAATTCTTATAAAAACTAAAAGTCATATAGCCTTCGGGATGTTCTGTTTTCCAAGCATTTAAATCAAACTTATTTTTATCACTTAACCATGTACTTATATCTTCTATTCTTATATCAATGATATTATTATCCAATAATATCATTTTTAATCTTGTTTGGTCACCTGGTTGAGGATCTAAAATAATATCACTTACTTCATTTTTAATAACATCTTGTACATTTTTATATTCTTTTGCAAAGTCTTCTAAAAGCTCTGTCGATGTAAATTTATCTACAAAGGGTAAAGATTGTAATTCATTTTGTCTTGTTTTATCCTTTTCTTCATAGATTTTACCTATATTATTAATAACATATATCTTATTGTTAATTTTTGAATAAGCTATAGGATATGTTTCTTTTAAATTAATATTTACATGACCTAATAAATCACATGTTACCTTTACTGTTTCTACAGTCGGGATTTCTTTTATTTCTTTTTCTATCTTAGATGTATTTAAGAAAGGATAGTAAGATTTTTTACTTATAGATATGTGATCTAACACTTCTTCCTGATTATAGCTATATTCTCCTGTAATATGAATAGATTTAATTCTAAATGTATTTCCAGCAACTAATATAATCACTATAATCATACATATAATACCTATGATAATCTTAACTCTTGTTTTAAGTTTTCTTTTCTTTCTTTGTTTTAATAATCGATCTGTTGGACTATCATCATATTCATTGTAATACATCTTATCACCACCTGTCTTTCTATTTTAGCATATTCATTTTATATTTGTATAATTTTTTATAGTATATACGTCACTTATTTTCTATTACGCTTCTTTTATAAACAAAATGAAAAACTTTGAAATGCAGAACTTCTAGTGTTATGATTTAAGTAGGAGATGGTATATATGAAAAAGATGATTATTTGGGTTGTGATGCAGTTTTTGTACAGAGGTATGAAAGTCTTATATCATGATGATGATCGTATAAAAGAAGATATTGATGGATGGAAGCAGGATAAAGTTATTCAATTAAATGTTATCAATGGTCCTTCTATTACAATACAATACCGTTATCAACAAGGACTCTATAAAGTTAAGAATATGCCTCCTGATTTATGTATTACATTTAAAAGTATAACAACCGCTTTTCTTGTCTTTACAGGTCAAATGAGTGTAAAAACAGCATATCTACAACATCGTTTTTCATTAAAGGGTGATGTTAATGAGAGTATGAGATTTGTAAGATGCGTTGATCTTGTAGAAACTTATTTATTTCCACGTTTTATGACAAAACGTATATTAAATCATCAAGAAAAGAAACGTAAACTCACGCTTCTTATTTATATAAAAACATTATTTTGTTAGGAGATGAAATACTATGTATTTTGAATTTATGAACAAGACGAAATTATGTGCAGGTGAAAATGCATTATCACAATTAGACTATGAATGTCAACAATATCATATGACGCATCCTATGATATTAACAGATGCTGTATTATATCAACTGAAATATGTAGATATACTTACAAAACATTTATCTATAGATTATCATGTATATACTGATATTCCTGTTGATTCTTCTATTCATACGATAGAAGATATTAAAAAGGAATATGAGAAAAATCATTGTGATGGTTTGATTGCTTTAGGAGGAGGAAGTGTTCTTGATACAGCAAAAGGTGTTTACTTAATGTTATCACAGGAATGTGATAACATAGATGATATACTTGGATTTGAAGATTTGAAAGTTGGAAAAGACATTCCTTTCTTTGCAATACCAACAACAAGTGGAACAGGAAGTGAAGCAACTTGTGTTGCTGTAGTTAGTCATCCCGAAAGACAAGTGAAACTAGAAATTATTTCACAACATATACAAAGTCAAGTTGCTTTTATAGATCCTGTATTTACACAAAATCTTCCATTAAAAACAACTGCTTCTACAGGTATAGATGCATTAACTCATGCAATAGAAGCTTACAGTTGTTCACAAAAAAATCCTTTAAGTGATAGTTATGCAATTGCAGCTATAAAACTGATATCTCAAAATATATTGAAAGTTTTAGATCAACCTAAAAATCTAGATTATCGTCTTAACTTGGCTTTAGGATCTTATATAGCAGGTGGATCTTTCTCTAATTCTATGGTTGGTATAGTTCATGCAATCGGTCATGCATTGGGTGCAGTTTGCCATATCGCACATGGTGATGCAATGAGTATGTTATTAATTCCTTGTATGAGATTTAATCTAGATGTAAATAGTGATTTATATGGAGATTTATTACTTTATTTAGGTTATAAAGATTTGTATGCATCTACACCTCAACAATATTTAGGAAAAGTTGCGATTGAAAAAATAAGCGAATTATTAAATTCTTTACATCAAAAAATAAATCTACCAATTTCTTTAGAATCTATTGATTCTTTATCAGATGATATTGATCTAATTGCTGAAAAAGCACTTAATGATGGTGCATTAATTGTCAACAACAAGTATGTATATAAACAAGATATTATTGATATTTTGGAGGGTAAATATGGATATTAAAACATTAGTAGAAACTCAAAGAGAGTTTTATCAAACACAATATACAAAAGATATAACACATCGTATAGAAACTTTAAAAAAGATAGGTCATTGGATTTTAGAACACGAAGCAAGTATATGTGAAGCTTTGAAAAAAGATTTAAATAAACATGATACTGAATCTTATATGTGTGAAATCGGTCTTGTGATGAGTGAACTCAATTATCAATTAAAACATATTAGAAAATGGAGTAGACCTAAACATGTTCTTACACCTCTTTCGCAATTTTATGGTAGTAGTTTTGAATCATATGAACCATATGGTGTGACTTTGATTATGAGTCCTTGGAACTATCCTTTCATGTTGTCATTAGAACCTGCAATAGGTGCTATTGCTGCAGGAAATACTGTTATTATTAAACCTAGTGCTTATGCTCCTCATGTTTCTTCTATTATTAAGACAATGATTGATGAAACATGTGATGAAAAATATGTTGCTGTGGTAGAAGGTGGACGTGCGCAAAACACTGAATTATTAGAACAAAGATTTGATTATATTTTCTTTACTGGTAGTGTTACAGTTGGAAAACTTGTTATGGAAAAAGCCAGTCGTCATTTAACACCAGTGACATTAGAGTTAGGTGGTAAAAGTCCTTGTATTGTTGATGATGATAAATCTTTAAAACTTGCAGCGAAGAGAATTGCTTTTGGTAAGTTTTTAAATGCCGGGCAAACATGTGTTGCTCCAGATTACTTATTAATTAAGGAAGAATATAAAGATCAATTTATTCAATATATGAAAGAATGTATTCAAGAATTCTTTGGTGAGCAACCTCTTCAAAATAATCAATTAGTAAAAATTATTAATGAAAAACATTATCAAAGATTACTACATTTATTAAAAAATCAAGATATTGTTATTGGTGGTAAAGGTAATAGTGAAACATTACAAATAGAACCTACATTAGTTGATCATGTTAAAGAAGATAATCCATTAATGCAAGAGGAAATATTTGGTCCTATTCTTCCTATTATGACATATCAGTCATTAGATGAAGCTATTGCATATATCAATAAACATGAAAAGCCTCTTGCTTTCTATATCTTTACACAAGATAAAAACACACAAAATAAATTATTAAAATCTTGTAGTTTTGGTGGTGGTTGTATCAATGATACAATTATTCATCTTGCAACTTCTCGTCTTGGATTTGGTGGGGTTGGTTATAGTGGTATGGGATCATATCATGGAAAGAAAAGTTTTGAAACTTTCTCTCATACACGTAGTATTGTCAAGAAAGCAACATGGATAGATTTACCAATGAGATATTATCCATATGATAAAAAGAAAGATAAAATTATAAGAATGTTTCTAAAATAACAAACCAAGAATCAATATTGAGTGAGCTCTTTATTGATTCTTTTATTATTTTTTAATAGATAGTCTATCAAGTTAACGTAAGTAGACAAGATGTTAATTATATGTGATAGATATTAAATGTATTCTGAGTTAAAATGAAACTGAAAGGATGTGAAACATATGAGTATTGGTAAACATATCTTTGAGTTAAGAACAAAAAAAGGATTATCTCAAGAAAAATTAGCACAAATACTAGGAGTATCTCGACAAACTGTTTCCAAATGGGAAAGTGATTTGTCGCTTCCAAATATGGAAATAATGTTAAGAATGGCAGATTATTTTGGAGTACCTGTAACAATGATATTAGGTATTGAGGAAAGTACTTCAGAAAGTGATATTTCTAAATTATATAATCAAATCACACATATAACAAATTGTCTAGAAACTCAAAATAAAAGAAGTAAAAACAAAGATAGAATTTTGTTTTGTTTGATTGGTATACTTGTTTTGGCTGTTGCAGTATTATCTATCATTATTATTGTAAATAAAAATAGTATAATAATACCTATTTCTCAGCCTTATGTTGAGGAAAATAATTCTCTTTTTGAAAGTTATGAAGTTAAACAAGGTCTAGTAGATTTATCAAAAGGAACTGTTACATTTGATATTAATGTTAAGTTAAAAAAATATAGTGATGAGGATAATGTTGATGTTTTTGTTGACAATCAAAAATACCCACTAACTTCAAACAATTATGGTTTATATTCAGCAAAAATCGTGTTACCCTTAAAAGATTCAATAGACATGTTCATTAAAGCAACATGTCAAGGAATAAGTGAAACAACTCAATACGTAAGTGATATGTGTTTAACTAATGCGATTAAAGACAACATTAGTCTTTACTTTGAAAATGTAGAACAAGACTATGGCTCAACTGTGGAAAGAGATTATCTTGTATTTAAATATGAAAATTATTTATCGGATTATCAAGATTATTATACAGGAACTTTAACAGGTCAATTTTCTATTGAAATGTGGTATATGGATAACTGGGATGACAAATCAGGAAAACCAATTTTAAAAAAAACATTTGATGCAAATAAAAATCAAATAATAAAATTAGATGAAGAAGCTGAATTAAATAAAGAAATTATTACTTTTATAACATATGAAGATTTATCACACAATAAAGTTTCGATTGACACTCGTGTTGTAAAACTCCAAAGACAATATGGACTTATTCAAGGTATCGACATTATCAATAGGTCATAATCAATGAAAAGAAATATTAACTTTACACTCTAAAACTGTATTTGTTTCACATATTAAAAATTAATGTGATTTCCTTGAGATTTTTATTAATTCTCTCATTATTCTCTAATCATGATGATTATTTATATAATTTTTAATTATTGTTATTAATAAGATCATATTGCTATAAACCACTGAATTTAAATCGTCAATGTATATCCATTGGGATTGATAAAAAGGAAGATAAAATTATAAGAATGTTTCTAAAATAACATAAAAGAAATATTCATTTGAACTTGGGTATTTATACTCCAAGTTTTTTATGATTTTGTTATAAATTTAAAGAAATTCGTCAAAAAAACTTGTATATAGTATTAGGAGGGTTATTTCTCTTTTCATACTATAACAAGGGAGGTTGGATTATTTGTTAAAAATAGAAGAGAAGAATTTACAAATGAATGAAGAAATCATGAATTTTGTATTTACTCAAGACAGATTTTTCAAATATATCTTTTTATCATAGGACGAGGATAGTCTATATCTTTGTAATCTATTGTTCAAAGAAATATTAGGACAGCAGTATAAGATGATTACTAGCATTAATACTCATTATCTATCAAAGAATAATGAAAAAAGTATGATTAGTGATATTATGCTTGATGTTGATAACATACTTCGTATCAACATGGAAATGCAAAATGAAGTAACTGATATAGATATGAAAAGATTCGATATGTATCTATCAAGAATGTATTTTGAAAGTGTTAAAAACTATAAAGACGCAAAGGATGTCATTCAAATACTATTTTTAAACAAGCAGTACAATGAACTTATACAAAAAAGCAATATGAAAGATGAAAAGTGTCAAACAACATCAAAGTCTTGGCTACGTATAAGTATCTTTATGAAACAGATTAAAGAAATTATTAAACAAAAAGGATTAGATAATCTAAGTGAATTTGAAAAGATGATCTATATATTTGCTTATGGCAACATAAGCGATATAATAGATAGTGAAAAAAGAACAGGAAGAATAACAAAGGTGGTGAAAGTCATGGAAAGAAAAAGAGATGAATTTTTAAGCATTATCGATGAACAAATGAGACTATATACTGAATATACTGTCGCATTATCACGAGATCTGTATCTTAAAGAACAAATAGAAGAAGGTATTAATTGCGGGATTAAACAAGGCATCGAACGTGGTATTCATATGGAAAGAGAACAAAACAACAATAAAATGCTTGATGCTATTATTCATCTATCTAAAAATATGAATATTACATATACAAAAGCAATGGATATTTTAAATATTTCAAAAGATGAACAAGAAAAATATCTAAAGTTACTAAATACTTAAAAAACAAAATTGTCAATGTCATTAAATTAAGGTGGCATTGACAATTTTGTCTATTCATGATTATGGTTCATAAGATTTCTAGCTTTTGTAACTAATGATATTATTTTACTACGGACCACTGAATTTAAGTCATCAATACGTATCCATTGTTCTTTTTCTATCATAAATAAGCTTGGATTGACTCCATAATATTCCAATAAAGTTATTAGCTTTGTTGCTGAAGGATCAACTTTTCCTAATTCATATCCATTTATAGATGTTACAGGAATAGATGTCATTTCAGATACTTGTTTTAATGTAAGGCCTCTATCTTGTCTCATACTTTTCAAAAGCTTACCTAATTCTTCTAGTTTTTTGTTTTTCTCTATTTCAAGGTCTTTCTTTGTTTTCAATATATTCACATCCCTGTATTCATTCTATTAAAAACAATTACTGTCCTATCGTATATTTGATGTATTATACGTAAAAAAAATAACTATATATGAAATTCTTTCTTACAAAAAATTTCTTGATTGTCCACTTGTCACAGGATTAATGAAATCTCTTAGAAAAATCACAAAAATAACTTAAACACCAAAAAAACGGATTTTAATCCAGGTTTTAGCACATCTGTGTTTTATATTT